>CBIHRH010000254.1:0-7274 GCA_966212365.1 uncultured Emticicia sp.
CGCCATAAACGGGTACAACTCTACTTCGTCTGGCACATTGCCCTGTCTCTACTTTTACGGACATTTAGCAATAGCTTTTAAAAGATTCAATAGACTAAAGAACGTTTATTTCTTTAGTCTTTATAATTACCCACTAGTAGTCCAATCCACCCTTCAGTCTTTCTTAACAGAAAAAATATCTTCATTCCAACCATTTTTAAATAATAAGTATCTATAGTATTGAAAAGGGTACTGAGCCTCAGTCAAAACGATTGTTTACGTCAGGGGAAAAACATTCTCGTTTGTTTATTCCCTTGACCGACTGAGTAACAAATGTCCTATGGCATACGAATTTGTCAGGAATTCACATAGAAAATTAAGAAAATCGGTAAAATGAAAAAGTTAGTTGTTTTGTTGATGGCCAGTAGCTTATTTCTGGCATCATGCGAAAGCGAAAAAATAGATGCACCAAGTGGCGCGTCGTATGATGCTTTAAGAGCATCAACCTTTTTAGGGCAGTGGAGATTTAAAAGCTATGCTGATGGCATAACTCCTAAATACGATGTGTCGTTAGAGTTTAAAAACGAAGAGAATAAACTGACTATTAATGGCAGAAGTTCGGTAAACTTTTATTTTGCCGATGCCGAGGTAGATGAAGGGAAAAAAACAATCAAGTTTCCGGTACTAGGTACAACAAAAATTGCTGGCACACCTGAAGCAAATGCTTTCGAGATGACTTATTATGAAAGCATTAGAAATGTAGAAAGTTATGACTTTAAAGACAAAAATATCTTGGTATTTTATCTGGCTAAACCCGCTAATGGAGCAATGTACTTTGAGAAGAAATAATTAAATCCTATAACCTGATTTGTTAAACTAACCAAATATGAAAACGCTTAAAATTGCCATACTCGCTGCCGTGTGTTCTTTAGCTGCGGCCAGTTGTGATAATAAAGGGAATACAGTAGACCCCAACACCATAAAAGCCAATAATGAATTAAAGGCTATTCCGGCGGCATTCTCAGACCAGACGAGCGAGTTTGCCTTTGATTTCTGGAAAAAACATAATGCCATTGAAGAAGCAGATAAAAGCTACTTCGTTTCGCCGCTAAGCTTACATATTGCTTTGGGCATGCTGCTGAATGGGGCTGATACGCAAACCAAAGAAGAAATTCAGAAAGCTTTGCGTGTTTCGGGGGATATGGCTACTACTAATGGTATCTACAAAGATTTGATAGATAATCTGCCTTTGAGTGACCCGAAAGTAAAAAATACCATTGCCAACTCGGTTTGGTATCGGAATACTTTCAAGGTAGAGCAATCTTATTTTGATAACCTTAAAACCTATTTTAACGCAGGGGTATTCGGAGAAAATTTTGATGATAAGGCAACTGTTAACAAGGTTAACAACTGGGCGAGCGATAATACCAATGGTAAAATCAAGAAGGTATTAGATGAGATAAAATCTGACCAGATATTATTTCTGATGAATGCGCTATACTTCAAAGGCGATTGGAAAACGCAGTTCAAAGAAGAAAATACCCAGAATGCAGACTTTACAGGTACAAAGGGTGTGAAAAGTGTTAAAATGATGAACATGACGGAAAACGTGAAGTACGCCAAACGTGATAATTATCAGGCAGTAGAATTGCCTTATGGCGATGGTAATTATGTAATGACTGTAATCTTACCTGATAAATCGACAGATGCAACTTTAGCCAGTTTAACAACAGGTGAGTGGCAGGCATTGAATGGCGCATTGAAAGAGCAGAAAACAATAGTAGGCTTACCAAAATTCACTTTGGAATATGAAGCAGACTTGAAAAAGGTTTTGACCGAAATGGGAATTAAAGCTGCTTTTACAGATGGCGCTGACTTATCAAAAATTGCGAGCCCTGCCGGACAGTTAAAGGTAGGCATGGTTAAACAAAACACCTATGTAGGCATTGATGAGAAAGGTACAGAAGCAGCGGCCGTAACTACCATAGGAGTAGTAGTTACTTCTATGCCTGTGTATCCAACAGTGGTTTGTAATCGTCCGTTTTTGTTTGTTATCAGCGAAAAACAATCGAATACCATTTTGTTTACCGGAAAAATCTCTAATCTCTGATATACTAACTCTAATCTGCTAAACGTATGAAAAAACTTCTGGTTCTTGGTTTCTGCACTTTATTCTTTGTGGCTTGCCAGAAAGAGAGTTTCGATGTATCGCCAACAAGTGATATTGATAATTTACCAACCATACAAACCATCAATAATAAAGATGGGTATCTGATGAAGGTAAATGCGGATCTGACCGTAATTGTGATGGAGGGTGTAATGGATCCATTGTCGTGTGCGGCATTGCCTTCTCACAGATTCGCAGTAGCTAATCTCCCTGCTGAATTAAAAGGTAAAAATGAAACTAAAATAGTGTTCAGTGGCGAGGTAAAACAGAATATACAAACAGGTGACTTTGTTTTATATGCTGGAATACCGCTCAAGCTGACCAAGATTAAATTGAAATAAATTCTATCAAGTGCCATGTCGTATAAGAGCATGTTTAAATTTTGTTTTTCTGACCAAAAAGTACAGGTTTTTTAGCTAGACAAGGCGCATTTTGCAGATGTAGCCGGCAGCTACATCGAAAAAATGCAACGCAGTATAGCTGAAAAAGATGTGCTTTGTAGGTCGAATAATAATTTTTAAACATGCTCTAGAGATGCTAATCTCTATGCATGGCACTTTTCTATTTCTTATACCTGCTAAAACTATGAAAAACAACTACTTCAAATCGCTTGTGGTGGTGCTGAGCCTGGGTGTGGCTTTAAGCAATACAGCATGCACTGACGACTGCGAAACAACCCGCACGTACCGCACAACCGCACCAATTTTACTTACGGTAGATCAGATTCGGAATGAGATTGCTTCCCAAAGTCCACAGGAATTAGTGAATCTGGGTAAAATCTATGTAAAGGATAACTATATCTTCATCAACGAGCTAAAGAAAGGATTGCATATTATTGATAATTCTAATCCGCAGCAACCGCAGAATATTGCCTTTCTGAAAATTCCGGGAGTAATAGATATGGCTGTAAAGGACAATATTCTTTATGCCGATAATTATATGGATGTAGTGACTTTTGATATTACAGACCCGAAGAATATCAAGCAGACGGGTAGAGTAAAAGATGTCTTCAATTACGGAACAGCCGATGGTGTTACGTGGTCATACAGTCCAGGGTATCAGACAGTAACCGATTATGAGACGAAGATTATCACTGATAAAATCCGCACTAATTGCGGTTTTCAGATAGTTAACCCAAATCCCATCTATTATGCCAATGACATGTCTTATTATTCAGGCTCAAAAGGCCCTACAGGTCCGTCGGCCAGTGGCACAGGTCAGGGTGGGTCAATGGCAAGATTTACTATACATGATAATTTTCTTTACACGGTTTCACAGAATGAATTGATTCTTTTCAATATCAAAAATTTGCCTCAGCCTGTGCAGGAGAATAAAATCAATTTAGGCTGGGGTATTGAGACTATCTTCCCTTACAAAGATAAATTGTTTATCGGCTCAACTACAGGTATGTATATTTTCGATAATAAGAATCCGGCCAAACCTGAGCGTGTGACGATGTTTGAACATGCCCGTGCCTGTGACCCTGTGGTAGTAGCCAATGATATTGCTTATGTTACTCTGCGGACTGGTTTGTGTGGTGTAGCACCTAATCGCCTGGATGTAATTGATGTATCTAATGTCTACTCTCCTCGATTACTTAAAACCTATGAAATGCAGCATCCTGCCGGATTGGGAGTTGATTTTCCTAGCTTGTTTATTTGTGAGGGAGAGTATGGTTTAAAATCTTTTGATGCAAGTAGTGCAACTGATATAAAATTGCAGCAACATATTAAAGATATGAATGCCTTTGATGTGATTCCTCTGGGAGGTAAACATTTATTAATGGTTGGTAAAGATGGATTATACCAGTATGATACTACTAATCCGAAAGATATGAAGTTGATTAGTAAAATCCCTGTTAAAACAGCATCCTAAACCCTGAATCTGCATCAAAATGAAAAACATACCTATATGTATTAGTAAAACCAGCCTGATTTTCACTGTAGTCCTATTATGTACTATTGTCGCAAAGGCGCAAGATGAAAAAGGCGGCTTCTTCCGCAAGCATAAGTTTGTGAACATGACCGAATTCGGAGGATTATTCGGAAGAATAAAATTTCAGACCTATTATAGCGGATGGTATCCTTACCCCTATCCCAATAATTATCCTGACCAGTATCAAATAAAAAATAAAGTAAATCTATCAATGCAGACTTTCAATGGCGTTTATATGGACCGTAAAACAGCCGCCGGAATTACTTTAGGTGTTGATGGTTACGGAGAAACGGTGTTGATGCCTCTAGCTTTAGGTGTGCGCCGAAGTCTGCTACAGAAAAAAGAGGGCGGAAGTGGCCTACAGGCAGGGATAGACGTGGGGTATTCAACTACATGGCTCAATGAAGACAATACAGGCTTTCATACGAAAGGGGGCATATTGGTAAGCCCAACCATAGGCTACAGGCTGCCGATGAGAAATGGCTCTGCCTGGTTAATTAATATAGGTTATCGTTTCCAACGGGCAGAGTACAAGATGGATAGAAATGGGAATGAGGTATTCTGGTCGGAGTCTAATGAGGTAAGAAAATATAAGCGAATGGTGTTGCGGTTGGGGATTGAGTTTTAGAACACCTTTTCTAAAAAATGAGATATGATTGAATAATAATAGGAGCACATTTTTTAAGCAGTAGAAATCTCTTAATTTCTACTGCTTTTTGTTTTATGGAATTTAATTTTGAATTGATAACGTGTCTATCCTGATTATGTTAAATGTTTTAACTTTATATAAATTTCAATAAACCCGCGAAAATGGAAATGTTTACATTAGTCATAGTTTATATAACAAATGCAGCTTGCAATTAGAATATGAAAATTAGCTTAGATTTTAATCAGAAAAATAACGAATACATTTTAAAAGTGATTTTTCCGGAAATCGGATTAATCGATAGTGAATCAGTATTTTTTAACTTGAATAAATTTGAATTTGATAGATTTTACCCACCTAATTTGTCAGTTATTTATAGGGCGGTAAAGACATATCTAGTAATTTTAGAAAAGTTTATTTTCAGCTTGGAAAATAGCGATATTAAAGATTTCTATATTCCCATAATCTTTGAAGATGATGATTACGGTGGGCTTGAAACGGTTTGCCTTAAAATAGAGAAATTTGATAATGATTTTTTAATTTTATGGTATGGAGAGGGTAATTTTTATGACAAAAACTCAGACTTATATCCTTCAGACTATTTGCAAAATAAAATTAGTATTAATGAATCAAACTTTAAAATAAGCCCATTATCTCCCCCAGAAGGAATTATTTTAGTGAAAAACATTTTTCTATCCAATATAAAAAAGAATATTATCTATTTAAAAGAGTTTCATTAACCGAGGTGGTTGAATGTGTCTTTTATTGTCTAAAAACAGGCTTACCTTTCATCAGCTTTTCTCTAAAGTAGGTTGGTGACTCTGAGAAAACGGCCAGCATTAAGCGAAGTAAGAAATATAAGCGAATTGTGTTAAGATTGGGGGTTGAGTTTTAAAAGCGAAAGCCTTAGAATCACTTCTAAGGCTTTCGCATTAATATACTGATTCAGAATCAGGCCTCGCCCATCGGGCCGCCAAAATTCATCGGGAACGGCATTGGTTCGTTGGTTTGACGGATGGTACCAAAATTATCTTCGTATTTCGAAATATTATCTTGTAGAGCAGTGAGTAAACGTTGCGCATGTTCAGGAGTAAGAATCACGCGTGATTTTACTTTTGCTTTAGGTACTCCGGGCATCAGACGAATAAAATCTATCACAAACTCAGTATTTGAGTGTGCAATCATTGCCAGATTTGCATACACCCCCTCAGCCATCTCTTCCGACAGTTCGATATTAATTTGTTGTTCCGGCTCTTCCTGAGCATCTTTCTTTTTTGCCATTTGCAGTAGAAATATTAAGTGATTGGGAGTCATACTAGACATAGAATTAACAAAAATAAAGAATCTTTTCTGAAAAAAAGAAATAGATTTCCTAATTGTTATTTAATGGCGAGTTACAAACCCTAAATGAATAAAATCGTTGTTTCAGAGCTTTCTAAAGAGATACATTAATTTTTACGCACTACTTCCCGTATTCTTACGAGTTTCTCTAAAAGCCCCTCAAGCTTATCTAAACCCAACATATTAGCCCCATCAGACTTGGCTACTGATGGATTCATGTGCGTTTCAATAAAAATCCCATCAGCACCCACTGCAATAGCTGCTTTGGCAATGGTTTCTATCATGGCAGGATTCCCCCCTGTAACACCCGATGATTGATTAGGCTGCTGCAACGAATGCGTACAGTCCATTACGACAGGCACATCAAAAGCCTGCATTTCAACGATATTCCGATAATCAACTACTATATCAGAATACCCAAACGAATTACCACGGTCAGTAAGCATTACCTGTACACCCGGGTTAACTGCATTGATTTTCTCAACAGCAAAGCCCATTCCTGAGCCGTGCATAAACTGCCCTTTCTTTACATTTACAGCTTTGCCTGTTTTGGCAGCTGCAACGAGCAATTCAGTTTGTCGGCACAAGAAGGCAGGAATCTGTAATACATCTACATATTGTGCTGCCAGAGCCGCTTCATCCGATTCATGAATATCTGTTACGGTTGGTAACGAGAAAGTCTCGCCTACCTCCTTTAAAATACCCAGGGCGAGCTCGTCGCCAATGCCCGTAAACGAATTTAGTTTGGTTCTGTTGGCTTTTCGGTAAGAAGCCTTGAAAATATAAGGGATTTCCAGGCGGTCGGTAATTGCTTTTACTTTTTCAGCAATCTCCAAAGCCATATCTCGCCCTTCTACAACACAAGGCCCTGCTATAAGGAAAAAATTTCCTGAATTCTGATTTTTTAATTGATTGACTTTCAGCACTTTAATATTTTTTTTAACCTATTATTTAATTGGTTTTTCGGAATTAAGTAATTAAATATTTTTATTCTCATGCTTTTTCCCAAAACTTCTTTTGTATTTATTTAGTTTAATACAAAACAATTACAAAGGTCGGAAGTTTTCTGATACTAAAAAACTTTCGTGTATTTTGTTGTTTTCAGTTAAAAGCATTTTCTTTGCAGTCGTTTTTCACCAAACTACAGTTCAAAATGTCAGCAATTGCATCTAAAGTAACGAAAATTATCGTAGAAAAACTCGGCGT
>CBIHRH010000255.1:0-7272 GCA_966212365.1 uncultured Emticicia sp.
TTCTTGATTTTATCTGGTTCATTAAAGACTCAACATCCTCCAATAGTTTTTCGGCTTTCTGACGAGCTTCGCTTACTACTTTTTGCCCTTCTGCTTTGGCAGAACTATCACCACCTACTACTTCCATGGCTACTTCGTCACCTCTCTCAACCAGGTCATTGATAAATTTCTGTAATTGCTCACGATATCTCGACAAACGGTATGATAATTTATCACGCGTAATCTCTCCTTTATCAGGTGCATATAAAACACCCAAAGCGGCTCCTGTTGCCACACCTACTAAAAATGAAATAAATGTTCTTGATGAATTGCTCATAATACCCGTGTCCCTTAAGGGATATTTAATAATGGATAATTGTTGATTCTAGTTCCGACGCCAAATTAAATGCTTAGTATCGGATATTCAATTTATTTATGACCTAACAATTTACTTATTGTCTAACATTCCTCTACCGCTTTTGCGAATTCTGCCTGATTCCTTCAGTTCTTTTGAAAGGCTATCCAGAATACCATTCACAAACTGGCCACTTTTCGGAGTGCTGTAATCTTTGGCTATTTCAATGATTTCATTGATAGTTACTTTAACCGGAATGCTCGGATAATTAAGCATTTCAACCAAAGCCATTTTTAACAATATCTGGTCAGTTTCTGAAATACGCTCTATTTCCCAGTTTTTCAACTTCGGAATCAGAATTTCTTCCAGATCTTTTTCTTCCAGAATACTTTTGCGATACAAAGTTTGTAAAAAATCTTTTCTTTCTTCCCATTCCTCGTCTAAAAGAGCAATTTTAAATTTTCCATCTTCTACAAATGACTGAAATGTATGCGTAATAGCTGAGCGAAGGGTTTCAATATCATCAATCCAATACAAATCCTGTTTTTCAAAATATTCTGATGTTAATTCGTTTTTCAGAATTACATTTTTAAGCAGGTATTTTAAAAACGAGAAGTCTTCTTCTAAAGTATGATTTTTCTTGGCACAATAATCTGTATAATGTGAATTGCTTCGTAGTACCTCACGATACAATTTAGCTATAAGCACCTGCTCGGTACTCCAATTGACATTACGACGGATGGCTTGTGTTTCGAGCAATCTTTCCTGACGAAGTTTTTTAATAATCTGATTATCTGATAATTTCGATTGGGTAGCGTTTCTATCATCTGCTTCGGCACGGTCGGCCAATTCGATGAAGAGCAATAATATTTGTAGATATAATTCATAGACCTTTTCGGCCTCAAGTATCATTCTACCTGCATAGTGTTCAACGTCTTTTTTGTTTTTAAGCAGAAAAAAGTCTTTGGCTTTTTCTACCGACATTTTCACTTCTTGTGGAGCAGCAAAATCATCTTCCTCACGGCGGGAAAATTCTTCCTGAAGCAATTGTTGTCCTAATTTTTTGTATCCCTCTAATTTCTCACGATCCTGAAATTCCATTGAATTCAAATCCGGAGCAAAATCATCTGCAATGAGGTCTAATGATAACTGGAAATTCGCACCCTCCGCTTGTTTATAAGCATATAAGGCTTGCATCGCACGAATCCGTATGAGGCGTCTGTTAAGCATGCGTGTTCAAAGAACGATTTATTAAGCCACAAAATTAATAAAAATTCGGCAGATTGCCTAAAACCATATATTGGAATTTGTTATTTAACCGTTTCACCCCTATAAATAAACCACAACCTTAACTTAGGTTTCAGCATGAATTTTGCTGTAATTTTCTATTGAAGAAATATCGGAATAATTATATACTATTTCGGTCTAAATTTCATTATAATAAAACATCTGCCTGATTTGATGCATTGATAAGTCTCTGAATGAATCCTAAATGGGTAAATGCATGAAATAATCAGATTTTTTATTAGATTTGAGGAAGAATATTAGCCTGCGATGAAAAGAACTTTTACTTATATCCTGACACACTTACTCCTTTTCAGTAGTTTATTTGCTTTTGCCCAATCTTATTCGGGCGAGCAAATCAAAGAAGATTTGTCTGCCCTGAAAAATGAAATTGAAAAATACCATCCCGACCCATATAAATATATTTCCAAAGAAAAATATCAGGCTTTACACGATTCTATAGCCGGAACCATCAAAGGTCGAATGACGCTGCGTGAGACTTATTTTGCTCTTTTACCAATGGTGCAAGCCATTGGTTGCGGACACACCCATATGATGCTTGACCGACGATTACTGGCTAAAAGCGCTTCTTCTTCCGAAAGGCCCAAGTACTTCCCGTTCAGTGTTCGTTACATTAATGACCAACTATTGGTATCAAGAAATTATTCGGCAGATAAAAAGATAACCCGTGGCACAGAAATCGTAGAAATTGACGGACAGCCGATTAAAAAAATTATCGAAAGTTTAGAGAAAAAATCCTATTACAATGGTGATGGTATTAATCCAAATGCCAGAAAATATTATGCCATTCGTGAATTCAGGAAATTGTACTATTTATGGAAAGGCGAGCAGGAAGAGTTTACCATTGCCTACCGTAAACAAGGCCAGGAAAGACCAAAAATCACTAAAATAGATGCTAAAGACACCTATTTTATGGAGAAAATGATGGAAACACGTTACCCCGATGTAGATGAAGACACCACAGGCATGGTATCTTACCGGGTGATTGACTCTACAAAAAAAGTGGCTATGGTGGATGTGCGTTCGTTTATGTACGACTTCAATAGTATGGGTAAGGGTAATTTTGAGGGCGAAACCAAAAAGATTTTCAGAAAATTGCAGGAGAATAAAATCGAAAACCTGATTCTTGATTTGAGAGGCAATTCGGGCGGTTTATTAGAATATTCTATTTTCTTACTCCGTTACTTTACCAACCAGCCTTTTGATGCGTACCGTCTGGGTTTCCGTGATGAAAGTTTACAAAAACTCAAACAGGATTACAAGAAGCATGATGGAGGCTATGCCAGAGAAGCGGCTTCCAGATTAAACACAGAGTTCTCAGTCAGAAACCAGGATGGCTTTCTGGAAAGCAAATATGCGCAGAAACAACGCCCACATGATGAATTCAGATTTAATAAAAATGTATATGTTTTGATGAATGGAGGTACTTTCTCGGCTGCGGCATTGCTTGTATCTAAACTGCATAATATGGGCGTAGGCACCTATGTAGGTATGAGTTGCGGTGGCGCCTACGATGGTTGTTCGGCAGCACAGTTTTCTACCATCCAATTACCTAATACATCTTTAGAAATCTCTCTACCTCTAGGACGAATCCTCTATAATGTTGATGCTAAAAAATACGATAAACCTATTCTTCAGCCAGACTTTGAGGTAAGCGCCAATCTCGATGATTTTCTCAAAAATGAAGATACTGTTCTGAAATTCACTTTAGATCTGATTAAAAAGAATATTAAAATCAGATAATCTACTTTTTTTCGTTAGTTCAATATTGCAGATAAGCCTGTCTTTCTGCTTAATTTACTATGTAGATAATCATGGATTTCTATCTCATGATTTTAACAAAATTGAAGGGTGCTTAATGAAACAACTGCTAATTCTGTTCTTCTTTTTTATCAGCTTATCCAATCATGCCCAAAAACAGACATTTTCGGTAGAAGAGGTAAGGAAAGATATGGCAGTACTAAAACGGAAGTTTGAGAAGCTGCATCCGGGTATGTACTATTATAAGAGCAAAGAAGATTACGAAAAACTCTACGACTCATTATATAATAATCTTAGTCAGCCACTTAGTTATCTTGGAGCCTACAAAGTATTATCCCGACTGGTAACAGCTGTAGAAGATGGACATACGGGCATGCGATTCGATGCAAAGCGCTTCAATCGCAAGAAAGTGAAATATGTTCCTTTTTACCTGCGCAAATTGGGGAATAAATACTATATCAGTTTAAATACTTCCCAAGATTCAACCATTGTCAGAGGTTCGGAAGTAATCAGGATAAATGAAGAGCGCATTGATGCTTTAATGAAAAAACTGAAAGTATTTGTATCAAGTGATGATGGTAATGAAGAGGTGAAGGATTATTACACTACCGGATTATTTCCGAATTATTATATAAGAGAATACGGCCCAATAGATTCGGTAACTATTACCTATCGTTTGCCTAATGACAACGTTATTCTCAGAAAAAAACTGGCTTGTCTGACTACCGGAGAAATCAACAAAATTTCTGAAAAACGTTACAAGGCTTTCAAAAGGCCTAATCTGTCTATAAAAGTGCTGGATAGTCTTAACCATATTGCGGTTTTAGATATTACTACTTTTAGTATGACGGGTAAGTTCCTTGACTTCGACCATCATAAATTCAAAAGGGGATTAAAGAATAGTTTTAAAACCGTTAAAGATAAAGGTATTGAGCATTTGCTTATTGATTTCAGAGGGAATGGCGGAGGGTATATACCTAATATTTCTCGTGTTCTCAGATATCTATCTCCTATTCCATTTACAATTATTGATACCATAGGCTTTAAAAAGAGCGCTTACTTTACTATTGTGAAACCCTATTACATTACACCACCGCTTTTCTTCTGGATAGGTTTTCCGAAAAGAAAGGGCGATTTGATGTATCGGGTGAATAGAAAAAGTAATAATCAGAAACCTGCAAAAGAGTTTGCCTATAAAGGCAAAACCTATTTCCTGACAGACCCCGGTTGCTATTCGGCTACTACTTTTACACTAAATGTAGCTAAAGATTTAGGACTCGGGCAGGCATTTGTAGGGCAGCAGGTAGGTGGCGCCAGTTGGGGTAGTTTTGCCGGGACATGGGAAGATTTCAAGTTGCCCAATACCCGATTCGTTGTTCATACACCCTTGTATAAAATCACCCATCGGATGCCTAACCAGGTCAACAAAGGATTTTTTCTGGATATAGATTATGAGGTAAATCGTAATTATGAAGAGTTACTCAAAAACAATACGAGTGTAATAGATTTTACGGTTGATATGATTCGGGCTAGTAAAGCGGCTAGTTTAAGGTAAAAACTAAAGCATCTTCCAAACAAATTTCATTATAATCAGGTTACAAATTTTCGAATCATGAAAAAATTGTAACTTCGAGGACTATTTAGATATTCTCCCCAACGCAAAATGGCACTCAAAAAATCATCAAAAAGCAAAGCTATAAAGAAAACCAAGGCAGTAACTCATAAAAAGGTATCGTACTACCGAAAGCCAGAAGAACTTTCTCTTAACCAATGGCAGATTGCTCTAAGAAAACAGTTCGGAGAAGACAATGAACAAGAATTTAGCATTACTAATGTTGGTAATGAAAAGTTTTTCTCAGATTTTCTGGTAACCAACAGTCAGACTAATAATACCTACAAAGTTGCTATCAGAAGCTGGGATGATAGTAAAAACTTCTGCGAATGTTTCGATTTTAAGACCAATCGTTTAGGTATATGTAAGCATATCAGCGCAGTTAGGTATCGCTTAAGTAAGATAAGAGGATATAAGAAAGCCATGAAGGACGGATTTCTTCCGAACTATACTTCTGTTTATGTTGATTACAGGCAAGGAAGAGAAATTAAGATACGCATTGGTGATGAAAACCGCGAAGTCTACGAAGAATTAGCCAGAACCTATTTTGATGACAATAATATTCTGAAAGCGGCTTCATTCGCAGTGTTTGAATTGTTTCTGGAAAAGGCTAATGGTTTGAGTGATTCTTTCAGATGTTACCCCGATGCACTTGATTTAGTTATAGCAGAGCGCGATAAAATTCGCCGTCGGGATTATTTATGGCGAATTATGCCTGATGGCGAAAACGATAAATATTTTGACGATTTAATCAAAGCTACACTCTTCCCCTACCAAAGAAAAGGTGTTTTTTTTGCCGCATTAGCAGGGAAAAGCCTGATTGCCGATGAAATGGGGCTTGGTAAAACACTGCAAGCCATTGCAACAGCAGAGTTATATAAGAAAGAATTAGGTATTAACAGGGTATTAATTGTTTGCCCCACCTCACTTAAATACCAATGGAAAGCAGAAATTGAAAAATTCACTGACAGTAGTGTATATGTAGTAGAAGGGGCTTTGCAAAAACGGAAAGACAACTACGGTCAAACCGATGCCTTTTATGTAATTGTGAGCTATCATACCATGACTAACGATTTAAACTGGCTTAACAGAATGGAGCCTGACCTGGTTGTTTTAGATGAAGCACAGCGCATAAAAAACTGGAAAACCAAGGTCTCTCAGCAAATAAAAAAACTTATCAGCCCCTATGCCATAGTACTAACCGGTACTCCATTAGAAAATAAACTCGAAGAGTTGTACTCTATTATGCAGTTTATTGATGTGTACAGATTAGGCCCAATGTATAGCTTTCTGAATGAATATCAGATAAATGATGAATACGGTAAAACAATCGGTTACAAAAACCTTCATAAAATCTCCAAATCGCTGGCCGACGTATTAATTCGCAGAACAAAGAAAGAGGTACTCACAGAGCTACCTAAAAGGATAGATAAAAATCTATTTGTACCAATGACAGAAAACCAGATGGAGCTTCACAATGAGTTGGGAGATAATGTAGCGCGGTTGGTCAACAAATGGAGAAGATTCGGTTTCTTAAATGAAACTGACCGTAAACGCCTGATTTTGTCATTGAGCCAGATGCGGATGGTATGCGACAGTACCTATATTCTCGACCAGAAATCAAGGCATGACACTAAAATTGAGGAGGTTATGAACATTCTCGACGAAGTATTCGAGAATTCCGACGAAAAGGTAGTGATATTCAGCCAGTGGGAACGCATGACAAGGCTGGTAGCCGAAGAATTACAAAAACGATCTGTAAAATTCGAGTATTTACACGGAAGTATTGAGAGCGTAAAACGAAAAGATTTATTAGATAATTTTCAGAATAACCCTGAAAGTAGGGTATTTCTTTCAACAGATGCAGGGGGTGTCGGGCTAAATCTACAAAGTGCTTCTCTATTGATTAATTTGGATATTCCATGGAATCCAGCGGTATTAGAACAAAGAATTGCACGGATTTATCGATTGGGACAGGAAAAAAATGTTTCTATTATTAATCTTGTCTCCACAGGAACCATAGAAAATCGTATGCTTGGTGTACTGAAATTCAAAGGAGCGATGGCAGATGGTGTATTGGATGGTGGAGAAGATACCATTTTTATTGGTGAAGATCAATTCAAGCAGTTTATGAATTCTGTGGAAAACCTCATGGACGTATCACTTACTGAACCTGTTGAAATCATACAGGAGTATGAACCCGAAGAGGATAGTATTAAATATGAAGTACCCGATGAAATTCTGGTAGATACTCCTGATG
>CBIHRH010000256.1:0-7253 GCA_966212365.1 uncultured Emticicia sp.
TGAGTGGAAAACCCCACTCCCACCCCTCTCCCCAACAATGGGGAGAGGGCATTTTTATTCTCTGGAGGATGCCATTTGGTAGGGTTAGACAGGGTAAAGCAAATCCTTTTTATTAATGACCTCAACTATGAACACTCATTATAAGAGAATACAACAAACAGCGGTCATATACAATCAGTTGATTAATTTTTTCTGGACAATACTGACTTTTGGGCCTGTTGTTTATTTCTGTTATCTGTATCTGCCGGTTAAGCTCTTGTATATCTTTTCGGGTATCAGTTGTCTGGTTATTTTCCTGCCAACTTCTTTACTGAACAAAATACAATTAAGCCAATCAGCAAAAGCTTATAAGAAAATAGGCATTCGGTTTATTAAGAAATACACGCAGGATGGCGATTTGGTGAACCGATTCATCAAAAAGCAATATCCGAAATATAAATATGTAGAAAACAAGCAGGACATTAAAAAGCTGATTGGCAAGTCTTATATGCAGGAGAAGTTTCACTATATGGTCTTTGTGTTTTTTATATGCATTATGGTTTTTGCTATTATGTATAAGCTGATAGCTTGGGCGGTTTTTATGGGCATCGCCAATATTATTTACAATCTCTATCCCATCTTCCTTCAACAATACAACCGCATCCGGATTAATTATCTGTTGAAAAGGAAGCCTGATTAGCATAAACATTTTAATATTAACCCATTTGATGAAATTAAATATATTATCCCTACGGGATACAGGTATTCAAAAAAACTTATTATTCCTACCGATATAACATCCCTACGGGGACGCCCAGTCGGGATATTTTTTAGTCCTGTCAGAGACGTTATATCGGTAGAAGTAATAACATAATCTACGAGCGAAGTCCCGTAGGGACGATATATTAAAGTCTTTAAATATATTTCAATCAACATCTTATCATTATACTATCCATTTATATAACCATTCTACCATCAATGAACCACTTCCCAGTCATTACCTCCACACTTTCCGAAAAGCATCTGGCTTTATTTTTACAAGAAAAGTATAACCTAAGTGCAGATACCACCTGCCAGTTAATAAAAACAGGAATCAATCATGTATATCTGGTAACTGATGGCGAGCGGAAATCTGTTTTCAGAGTTTATAGTCTCAACTGGCGAAGCAGGCAGGAGATTTCAGAAGAAATCAGGCTATTGAATCTTCTAAACGAAAATCAGATTCCTGTCTCCTACCCTATTGCCGATGCAAACGGTAATTATATCCATTCGCTCAATGCACCTGAGGGTGAAAGATTCGGGGCCATGTTTTCTTATGCCAGAGGTGAAAAAGTACTTAATTTCTCACCTGCCCTACATGAGAAAATCGGAGAAATCATGGCCAGATTTCATCAGATTACCCATAATTTTCATTTAGATAGGGTTACTTACACCCCCGAAAAAGTTTTACTCGAATCACCCCAACACTTCTTCGGCTTTCTGCCTGATGATACCCCCGAGGTAGAATTTATCAGATATGCACAAAAGCATCTCTTAGAGCTATTAAAGCAGGTAGATGAAACACAGGTGAGAAAGGGGGTAATACATCTGGACATCTGGTTTGATAATCTAAACATACTGGACGAAAAAAACATTACGCTGTTTGACTTTGATTTCTGCGGGAATGGTTGGCTTTGTTATGATATTGGTTACTACATTCTGCAAATTTATGGTACAGAAACCGATGAAAACGAATATAAACTTAAGGCAGAAAGTTTTTTGAAAGGGTATGAATCTATTACACCACTTACTGCCGAAGAAAAGCGCATTTTACCAATACTGGGCGAATGTATTTACCTGTTTTATCTGGGTGTGCAATGCCAGCGATTTAGTAATTGGTCAAATACCTTTATCAATGAAGTTTATCTGAAAAGATTTATCAATTTACGAATTAAACGATGGTTTGATTATAATCATTTGGATAATATTGAAGTTGTTCAGGGTTCATCCTTCCCTTAAAAAATGGTCGTTTTGGCTCGCTTGAAACAATACATTTTTTAAGTAGTAACAAAACAATACGACAGTCGCACTTGGTGAGGTGTAATAGTTCGATTTCACCAAAAACATCTCCGGATACTTTGAAAACACAATCTAAAATCGGAAATTTAGGAGATATATGTATAGTCGGAAACCCCAATTTTGGACACACGGCCGGGGATAAAAATTTTCATAAGAACTATTCGGAGTCTGGGAAATTACTAACCTCTAAAACGTAACTGGAAAAGGTTACCAATATGGTGGGAACCTTTTTGAAGGAGGACAATAACGGTATCATAAAATAAAAGTGCCTGTCATTAAAAATGGCACCAGAAAAGGTTACCAATATGGTGGGAACCTTTTGAAGGACAACAACGACAACTTCCTGATAATCAGATCATTATCTACTAAAAAGAAACCAGAAAAGGTTACCGATACGATGGGAACCTTTTTGAAGGAGGATAATGATAAGAGCCAAACCCTCTATGAGATATAATTATAAAGATTGAAATACAATATGACCAACAACGAAATCATCTCACAAAGGCTTTATAACCAACAAATCACCGAAACAAAATTTACCAGGCCTGAGGAGGTAGTCTCGTGGTTGGTGGCAGTGCAGGCACAGGAATATGCCATGTCGAAATGGGCAATCGGTTTACGCCTCAATGGTGTAACCGAAGCAGATGTAGAACTAGCTATTAATGAGGGCAAAATTCTGCGAACACATGTGATGCGCCCAACCTGGCATTATGTAAGTCCGGCCGATATAAGATGGTTGCTTGCTTTGACCGCTCCGAGAGTGCATGCCTTTAATGCCTATCAGTATCGTAAAAATGGGTTGGATAGTGGGGTGTTCAACCAATGCAATGATATTATTGTAAAAAATCTGGAGGGCGGTAAATCGCTTACCCGTGCAGCTTTGAATGCGCAATTCCAACAAGCGGGCATTGTTACAGATACTGTTGGTTTAAGTTGCATTATGATGCAGGCTGAACTGGATGGGATTATCTGCAGCGGCCCTCGCTATGGGAAACAATTTACATATGCCTTGATTGATGAGCGCGTGCCTCCTACCCCAACACTCAATCAGGAAGAAGCGCTCAGTCAACTGGCATTGCGATATTTTACCAGCCGGAGCCCTGCTACCGCGCAGGATTTTGTGTGGTGGTCGGGGTTAACGATGAAAGAAGCCAGAACAGGAATAGCTAATCTTCCGCCCTATTTTGTGCATATCAAAGTGGATGGACAGGAGTATATTTTTGCCCCAGGCAATCCGAAAGAACCAGAATATCCCACCCATTCATTCCTGATGCCTGATTATGATGAATATGGTATTGCTTATAAAAACCGGGATATAATTTTATTGCCAAAACATAAAGTTGTAAGCAATGGTGAGAAAAACACTTTTCCTTTTAACCGAATGGTTATTATCAATGGTATTAGTGCCGGAGTCTGGCAGCGAACATTAAAAAATAAAGAAATAAGCGTAGAAATAGCTCCTTTCTACACATTTAATGGGCAGGAGAATGCAATTATGGAGAAATCTATTACCCGATTCAAGACTTTCTTTGGTGAGAGCATTGACGATGCTGAATAAGATTCTGCTATGGGCTTAACTACATTTATTCCGAACGATGTTCTGAAACCTTATATCAGGTTGCTGGTTATTTCTGAGGCCACTCAGGAATCGGAATATAAGGTTTTGCCCGGCACTTCGCTGGTGATGGGTTTTCAGTATCGGGGAAGATTGGTAACTATTGAAGACACAATCATAAAGCCCTTGAATACGGCAGGTATTACTGGTTTACAGGCTCAATTCAGGGTATTTCAGAATTCGAAAGATATTGGTACTGTGCTGGTTTTCTTTAATGAAACCGGAGCAGCCTGTTTTTTCAGAGAACCCATGAATGAACTGTTTGGCGAGAGCATTTCTTTAGAAAACTTGGTTGAAAAGTCTTTGTTGAATGAGTTGGAAGCGCATTTATCAGAAGCACAAACCCATCAGGATCGTATTCGCATCATTGAGCAATTTCTAATGGCTCGTTTGCAACCGATTCAGACAGATACTTTAGTACAGTCAGCTATCCGGCAGATTCAGCTAGCCAAAGGGAATATAAGAATCAGTGAATTGGCTAAGCAATTGTATACAAGCAAAAGTCCGCTCGAAAAACGGTTCAGGAAGATTGTGGGCGCATCACCCAAGAAATTTGCCAGTATCGTGAGGTTTAATGCCTTGCTGAAAGATTATACGCTCGAAAAAACATTGACAGAATTAGGCTACGAAGCAGGTTATTTCGACCAGGCTCATTTTATTCATGATTTCAAAATTTTTACCGGGGAAACGCCGGAGGGGTATTTTGGGAAAGGGGAATGAAATATATTTATTACTGTTTTGTAGAAACGTCGGTTCGCCGTGCGGTTGCATGCATCTCCGTTGGCCTGTTCTAACCAATATATTTTAATTGAGGGACTATTTTTAGCTAATAAATAGATTGCTTGTGTTCAAAGGTCTTTGAAGACGCATGCAATCGCGCGGCGAACCGACGTCTCTACGAACACAAAATAACCAAACACATTTCCAAGCAATCCATAAAAAACACCCGTCAATGAACATCATCAAATCATTCATTCTAATCAGTGCATTTTTCTTTAGCCTCCCTTCATGGAGCCAGACCAAACGCCTTGACATCAGGCATTTAACTGGAAATTTCTATGTCTACATCACCTACAATGATTTCAAAGGCACACTTTATCCGGCTAATAGTATGTATGTAGTTACCAAAGATGGCGTAGTAATGATTGATACTCCCTGGGATGAAAGTCAGATGCTGCCATTATTGGATAGTATCGAAAGAAAACATCATAAGAAAGTAGTGATGAGTATTTCAACCCATTTTCACGCCGACCGAACGGCGGGCTTGAATATCCTGAGAGCAAAAGGTATTAAGACCTATTCGAGTGTAAAGACATGGGAGCTTTGCAAGAAATTTAAGGAACAGGCAGCCGAATATCATTTTACAAAAGATACTACTTTTAACGTAGGTGAATATACCTTTAAAACCTATTATCCGGGTGAAGGTCATGCACCTGATAATATCATGGTTTCGTTTGATAAGGACAAAGTTTTATATGGGGGTTGTTTTGTAAAAAGCACTGAAAGTGAAGATGTCGGTAATTTATCAGATGCCAATCCTATAGAATGGGAAAACTCATTGGCGCGGGCTATCAGGAAATACCCTGCGCCCAAATATGTGATTCCAGGACATTTATCGTGGGAAAGTAACAAAACCATGCAACATACACTGGAATTGGTTAGGAAGCATAATAGTAAGCAAAAGTAAATCACCTGTTTGTGACCACAGATATAAAGAAATATACCTTTAAAGAAGGGCTGTCTATGGGCTTTGAGATAGTGTCTCTAAAAGAACTCTATCTGAAAGCCAAAGGCAGCCTTACTACACCACATCGAACTAATTTTTATCATATTCTGTGGTTTCAGCATTGTAGTCCAACACATCTGGTTGATTTTGTACCTGTTCAGGTGAAACCTGACTCGATTCTGTTTCTCAATAAAGATATTGTTCAGTTATTTGATAATACAGAAACGATTGATGGCAAAGCTATTCTGTTTACTGACGATTTTTTCTGCAAGTCAGCCGATGATTTAAAGTTTCTGCGTAGTACTATTCTTTTCAACGACCTCTTTTCAGTTTCACAGATTGAACTTCATTCAGCAAAGCAATTAACCGCGCTCTTTGCCTTGCTGGAAACTGAATGGCAGCAGGCAAAAGACACTTATCAGGCTGAAATCTTACAGAATTACCTGCACAATTTTCTTTTACTGGCCGAAAGAGAAAGAAGAAAACAAAACTTTATTGAGGTCAAAAAAGGGGCAGATTTAGACTATGTGTTACTTTTTAAAGATCTGCTCGAAAATCAGTTTAAAACCAATAAGCAGGTAAGCCAGTATGCTTCACAAATCAGTATCACTGAAAAACGTCTCAATCAGGCAACAGCCAGAATATTAGGCAAATCTCCTAAAGAAATGATTGATGAGCGTGTATTGCTGGAAGCCAAACGGTTACTGGCACATACCACCGAAAGCATCAAAGAAATTGGTTTTTCGCTGGGATTTGATGAACCGACTAACTTCATTAAATACTTCCGAAAGCACCAGAAAGTGACACCTGTGGAGTTTAGAGCCTGGGGCAGAGGATAAAGGGCGCGTAGCAGAGGATAAAATCAAATAATATATTTGTTAAAAGTTATTCACAGCATTTTTTTGTTCCTCTAATTTTTTGCCTAACACACCTTGCCCTAAGCTCTTTGCTCCATGCCCAAAAGTATCACTCAAAGGCGCAAAGCTACCTTTACAGGCGTGCCTTAAAGTGCCAATTTTGCATCATTAACCAATGACAAAATATGGAACTTTCAAACAAACAAAAAGTAGTAGATTTACTAAAATCAATCGAAACAGGAGTTACTGAACCAGTGGCTTATATCAATGCCAATAAATACATTCAGCATAATTTAGGCGTGGCTGATGGCTTGGCAGGTTTTGGTCAATTATTGCAACAATTACCTGAGGGTTCGGCCAAAGTTAATACTATTCGTGCTTTTGAAGACGGTGATTTTGTATTTGCGCATACAGATTATAATTTCTTCGGCCCAAAAATTGGCTTCGATATCTTCCGTTTTGAGGATGGAAAAATCGTAGAACACTGGGATAATCTGCAAGATACTCCCGCGTCACCAAACCCAAGCGGACATAGCATGATTGATGGCGCCACTCTCATTATTGACCAGACCCAAACATCTGTCAATAAAAGCCTTGTACGCAATTTTGTAGAGGATATTCTGGTGAATGGCAGAATGGAGAAACTGACTTCGTATTTCGATGGTGATGATTATATCCAACATAATCCATTAATCCCTGACCAACTTTCAGGGCTTGGGAAAGCCATTGGTGAATGGGCAGAACTGGGAATCACGATGAAATATGATACCATCCATCAGGTATTAGGTGAAGGTAACTTTGTATTAGTAGTGAGTGAAGGACATTTGGGTGGTATACACAATGCCTTTTATGATTTATTCCGCGTAGAAAATGGTAAAATCGCCGAACACTGGGATGTGATTGAAGCTATTCCGGCGAAAGCCCAATGGAAAAACGAGAATGGTAAATTCTGATTATTGATAATCTGACTGGAGCAGGCCACTATAGAAATATAGTGGCTTTTTGGCATCTTTTATCC
>CBIHRH010000257.1:0-7249 GCA_966212365.1 uncultured Emticicia sp.
GTTGACTTATTTTTGTCAAAAAACAATACCTTATGTATCCAATCAGATTAGTTGGTTTCGATATGGCCGGAACTAACGTTCAGGACAAAAAGGAAGTTGAAACCTGCTTTGCAAAAGCTTGTGAATATGTAGGTTTGAATGTATCGGAAGAACGGATTTTGGCCTTACAGGGCTACTCAAAAGTAGAAGTTTTCAAGATGCTTTGGGAAGAAAAAATAGGGAAAGAGCATCCGGAATATAATGAAAATGTTGTTTATTCTTATGACTATTTCCGACTGATTCTGGAAGAACATTATCTCAAAAATGAGGTACTCCCAACCAGGGGATGTCTGGAAATATTTGATTTCTTACGTAAGAACAATATCAAAATTGCTTTAACTACTGGCTTTTATAGAGCAGTAACCAATATAATTTTAGAGAAACTGGGCTGGTTGGATGGGTTGGAGTATAATTATGTGAATACCTCTGGCAAATCAGTAATTGATGTATCAATTGCCAGCGACGAAGTACCTAAAGGCCGCCCTGAACCATACATGATTCAGAAAGCCATGAAACTGATGGGCGTAGCCGACCCTTATGAAGTAATTAACATCGGTGATACACCTTCTGATTTAAAATCGGGCGTAAGAGCCGGTTGCCGTATGTCCTTAGGCGTGGTGAATGGCACACATACCCGTCAACAATTAACTATTTTGCGTAATGATGGCTTATTAGATTCTTTGAAAGATTTGAAAGACATTATTATTAACTTAGGCGTTCTTAGCGAAGCATAAATGAAACACTACGATCTCATTATAGTTGGCAGCGGTATTATGGGGGCTTTTCATGCCTTCCACGCTGCAAAAAAAGGCAAGAAAGTATTAATTATTGAGAAAGATAATTTTCCTGTCAGTTCTACTGTCCGTAATTTCGGGCAAGCTGTTCCATCAGGTTCAGCCGGAAAATGGTTTGACTTTGGTCGACGTAGCCTGGAAATATACAAAGATATTCAAAGTCAATTCGATATTTCTGTCAGAAAAAACGGTTCTATTTACTTTGCCTCTGATGAAACGGAGTGGCAACTCGCCAACGAATTGTATGATATACACCAAAGCCAGGGTTATGAGTGCATTCTGCTATCGAAAAGACAATGCCTTGATTTATATCCTGAATTGAAAGAAGATTATGTGCGTGGGGCTATCTACTACCCGAATGAAGTAAGTGTAGAACCAAACTTGCTGATTTACAGAATATTACAATATCTGCAAGAAAAATTGCAGGTGACTTATCTGACTAATACAAGTGTAATTAATTGTACAGAGGCCTCGGGCTTTGTAACACTTGTTACAAGCGGCAATGTACAATATACTGCCGATAAGGCCATTATTTGCAGCGGTTATGTATTTAATCTGCTCTTTCCGGAGGTATATGCACAAAGTGGTATGATTGTGAGCAAATTGCAGATGTTACAGACCGTACCTATGACAAATGTCTCTATTAAAGGAAATATCCTGACAGGGCTTTCAATCCGTCGATATGAGTCTTTTGAGCAATGTCCTTCTTTTAAGAATATCACTACGCCTGAGCATTATTCAGAATTAAAAAAATGGGGTATTCATATTCTGTTTAA
This sequence comes from uncultured Emticicia sp., assembly GCA_966212365.1. Classification (GTDB taxonomy): domain Bacteria; phylum Bacteroidota; class Bacteroidia; order Cytophagales; family Spirosomataceae; genus Emticicia. Next base: position 1,610 of record CBIHRH010000257.1, read on the forward strand.
ACAAGCCATTGATGGCTCTATCATCATTGGAGATTCGCACGAATATGCACCAGTAGGCCGCACAGACGAATTAGGTTTCGATACTAAAACCTATATTAATGATTTGATGCTGAAAGAAGCCGAACGTATCATGAGTTTCCCGGTCAGAAAAATTGCCCGCTCATGGTCAGGTTTCTATGCGCAACACCCTGATGAGATTTTCGAACATGATATTAGTCCGAATATTCACATTCGTACAGGCATTGGTGGTAAAGGTATGACTACAAGTGCCGGGTATGCTGAGAGTGTGATTAATACATTACTATAAATAATACAACTTTGCGTTTTTCAAATTCTCCTCCTTTTCAAGGAGGAGTACCCTAAAATTGAACGATTTTTCATCGTTTAATTTTAGGGGGAAGTGGTTGTAAAGGCCTATAAACTGGGTCCAAAAATTTTCACAGGCCCTCACAACCACCCGGTCAATTTCCCGACTACGTCAGGGAAATTAAAAAACAAAATATGTGAAAGTTTAAAACTTATACCTAATCCCAACCGTAGGATATGCCTGGATGATATTTCTATCGGTCAATAGATGATAATATAAACTGATTCTTGAGCCGACTGCCAAACCCTTTTTGATATTAAACCAGATTTGCGGGTCGCCAAAAAAGGCAAATTTCTTACCCGTTAATCCTTTGGTGTATTCAATACCCTGGTCGCGGTTTTCTGTCCAGGAAACAATGCTGCCTTCTACAAAGATTTTATAGTTCAGAAAACCTCTGCCAAAATAGAAGGTAAGCTGTGGGTCATGACTACCTTTCGGGAAGGCATTATAGCGATATAAGGCTGCAACGCTTAACCACGCACCTTTCCATTGAAAGGGATAAGCTCCTCCCAGTCCAAACGAGTTTCGAAGGTAATAACCAAAAGATGGCTGAGCTACGCCTAATCCACCACTATAATTAAGCGAAAGATAGACTTTGGGTTTCCAGAAACGCAGTGACTGTGAGACCTGCAGGAAAGCCTGATTGGTATTGTTTTTCTCTCCATCTAAAAAGGTTTGGACTTTGAATAGGAATGAGCCTGTACCAAGAGTATCAATTTCTTTAAAATACTGAAAGCTGATCATCGGAAAATTCCTTGGATTTAGCTTTGGGTCAAATGTATGGCGGAAGTCATAATGCAGTTGCAGGTCTTGCGCTTTTGCAAACATTGAGACTAATAAGAGGTAGAGAAAAATCTGGCCAGCTTTCATGCTTGGGTTCATTTGAATCTTTAATTTTGTTTCTCGAATCTCAGCCGAAAAAAAAATATGCTCCGTAATTCAAGCATAAACCTCACGTAAACGTTAATTACGCATACCAGCAACCATATTGCATGAGCACTATAGATGAAAAGGCTTTTTTCAGATTATTCCAGGAAGCACACGAAAAGTGTTTCTGGAAGAATTTAACTACTCCCCTTTCTGAAACTGAAAGCAAGCATTTTTCGAATGAGATTCTGGAGCGTACTGGTTTGGTGGTAGGCTGGAAAAGCATCAAAAATTATTCGCTTCATATCCTGAATCCCGGTACTCATAAGCAGGAAAATCCAAGTACTGCTACCTTAGATACCCTTGCCCGATATGTAACCAACGCGGCAAAAACGGATGAAGCTACCCGCAAAAAGAACGAGGCGCACTTCAGGTATTGGTACACTTATAGAGACACTTATGCCAAAGCCTATAATCCTAAGCGCAAACGTCGCAAGCCAATATTTGTCTATAATTTCAAGTTCTGGGATTTAATTGCCCTTGTCGTTTTACTGACAACCATAGCTTTTTACGCATACAGAAATTCTACCAAATCAGCTGATTTCACTGATGATTTCAGTACTGTGAGCCAGGACTCACTGGAGCAGAAAGGCTGGTTATTAAAAAACGAAGACCCGGTCTATTGGGGTAAAAAAGATGAAAAAGTAGGTCATTTAACACTCTATACTTTAGATGGTGACAATTATCCTGATACTACAGGTAGAATAGGTATTAAGAATTTCTTCATGAGAAAAATACCGATTTCCTGCTTCTCAACCGAGATTCGCCTGAGTAATTTCATTCCTCAACAAAACTGGCAGCAGGTAGGTATTTTATTGATGGAAGATACTACGTTTAATAGCAAGAGTGTCAGGCTTACACTCTCATTCAATAACTTTTTCGGAGGATTCATTAAGCCCGGAGAAATATTACTGCAAGCCATCAGTGCTACCGACGGCAATTTCAGCAAGCCCGAAGAAATAGCTCATACAGTCATTTTTAGTGCCGATTCAACACAATCAACCATTGTCAATAAAAATCTGAAAAAATCAGCTTTGCGTATTGAAAAACAGAATCATACTTACCGATTCTTATATGCCACCGGAGAAAATGATATATTTGCATTCAAAGAGATAACCTCCCGGGATTTATTGATTGAGCCCAAGTATGTTGGTATCTTTGCTTTAAAGGGATTTATGCCTGATACACCTGTCATTCCAGCGCATATAGATTATTTCAATCTGAAAGAACAGGCTTGTAAGGATTAGTCTGAATTTTAATTTAATTGATGCGTATATACCTTTAGTTTAAATTAGCCTCCTTATTTTTGCACTCATAATTGTTTTCCATTCATAAATAATCCATTTACGTATGTCAGCTTGGTATCAAGGAAAAATTCGTTATCAGAAAGTAGACGAAAAAGACAGAACCATTAAAATCACCGAAGTATATCTGGTAGATGCCGTATCGTATACCGATGCCGAAGCAAGAATCTACTCCACTGTTGCTTCCAACACACCCGATTTCCATTTATTCGGACTATCGCGAATGAAACTACAGGAAGTATACTTTGTAGAAGATGGTGCAGAAACCTGGTTTAAAGTGAAAGTAAACTTCATGAGTTTCGATGAGAAATCTCAGAAGGAAAAACGCACACCTTTTAATATGCTTATCAACGCCGAAAACCCATTGGAAGCCTACCAGCTTATTTCTGAAAGATTAGGTACTGTAGAAGACTATCAGATTACTGATATTAATATCACTAATATTCTGGAAGTGATTCCGTATGACGAAGTAGAAGAAAAGCTCAAACATGGCAATTTTAAGCCATTGACTGAGGTGGCGGTGAACTAAAATTGAGTGAGTTAGTGATTGAGTGAATAAGTGATTATTTAAATTACGAATTAGCGAATAATTAAAAGTAATCTATTCATTATTTACTATCAAAAATTAATCACTCAATCATTAACTCACTCATTCACTCAATACTGACTTAGGCGATAACTTCCACCAAACTCTCCCTTTTAAGTGCTTATTGGTAAAGTATATGAGTTGTATCACTAATAAAACAAGGCAGACGCCTGAAATGATATAACCGAAGGTGATGATTACATTCAAAAATGAAATCTGCTTCAGGAAAAACTCACGGTATATCAGGAGTGATACACTACCTAGATAACCAATCGAATCACAGATATAAACCAGAAAACCTACATTACCTTTGGTTCTAAACAGAGCTATCAGGCGCTCAAATACAACGGTTTGAATCAATAAATAAGGCAGAAATAAGCCAATCCCCAAACTCAGCATCCATAGCTTTGGAGAAATCAATTGCTGCTGAAAAGCCCAGGTACTCCCACCGCAGGCCGCTGCGGCAATCAGCATCATGCCGGTAAATGTCAGGTATGAATGAAAGTTGTTACGGATGAATGCCAGCAGAGCAATCAGACTTACTACCACTAATCCAATAGTCGTTTCTATCTCCGAAAAGATAATCTTGCTGAATTTAGGGTCAATTTCCCGCCATACCTCTACGGCAAAATTGTCTCTGAAATCGCGCACAGTAGCCATTAGCAGATACATGCCTATAAAACAGAATAACCCAAGACCAAACTCTTTCATAATCTTATCCCTATCCTCCTTAGTCATGGCGGTCCGGTTATTTCTCAGGCGCTTATCCTCTTCATTGGGTGGTGGTATCTGCGCCAGCATCCAGACAAATAAAAGGAAGAAAGGCAGAAAAATAAGCCCAATTACGTAGGGCAAATGAAATTCGCTGATATGATAGCTCTCTTGCAGGTACAAATAAATGGTCTTTAATACTCCCGAAGTCATTACCAGATTCAGGCTTAACCCTAAAGATAAAAACTCTGTCAGTTTACGTCCTTCCAAAAAGCTGAAAATAACACCCCAAACCATCCCTAAAGGCAATCCATTCAGGAACGGAAAACCAAAATTGTACGGGAAAGGCACAAATCCGAAGGCCAGTAAAGACACCTCAGCAAAAGCTATCAAACCTATAATTAGTAAAATGCGACTTTTGGCCTTTAATTCGGCAATCACTTTTATGCCAATGATTTTAGAGAGCATATAACCAAATACCTGCGAGATAATCAGAATACTCTTGTAACCCATCCCCCACAATTCGTAGTTTTCATATAATCCGGTAGTGAATGGCTTGCGGAAAGCATACATACAGAAGTATGTGCCAAAGGCTGCAATGATACACCAGACTATCAACAATGCCTCAGATTTTTCAAGGATTTTCTTCACAGGTTGGCTCTATTGAATGAACCTGTAAGTTCGACAACCTATATAAACTCAATGTTAAGCCAGTATTAAATAAAGAATCTTTGGGCTGTGGAATTAATTCTACAATCTATATACGTATCGTTCCTCAGAAACTCAAACTTTCAACTGATAAATACTTTTACTTCAATAAAATACCTGTCAAGCACGCTGGCTAGGGTTTTTAGACAGATGTAATAAACATCAGTGAAATCAAATACCTATTAATAGATAAACTCATGAATACTACATCTTTCAAAGTACCTGTTTATCTTAAGCTGGCACAAATCATTATGGGTTTGCTAGCCTTTTTCTATGTGCTATACATTGGGCAAAATATTATCATTCCTTTTGTGTTAGCAACCATAGTTGCCATATTGCTCAATCCGATAGTCAATTTCCTTATGAGTAAAAATTTTAATAAGATATTAGCTATTGCATTGGCTATTCTGGCGGCAGCTATTATCATTGGAGGAATTATGTTTTTTATCGGTTCACAGCTGGTGATGTTCAGTGATTCCGCCCCCCAGTTCAAACAAAAATTTGATGAATTTGTCCAAAATGCCATCAACTGGATTTCCCAGACTTTCAACCTTAGCAAACCAAAGATTCAACAGGCTATAGAAAATCTCAAAAATCAGGGTATGAAAAACGGTACAGCCATAATCACTGCTACACTTGGTGCTATGGGCAATATATTTACTTTGTTCATATTGATGCCCGTGTATATTTTCCTGATTCTTTTCTATAAGCCTTTATTACTGGAGTTTATTGCTATGCTTTTTCATGATGCTAAGAAAGACCTCGTCGAAGAAGTGCTATACGAAACCAAAACGCTCATTCAAAGCTATCTGATTGGTTTGCTTACCGAGGCCGTTATTGTAGCCACATTGATTTCAGCGGGCTTATTAATACTACGCATTCAGTATGCCGTTTTAATGGGTATCATTGCCGCTCTCCTCAATTTAATTCCCTACATCGGCAATATGATAGCGATGATTTTCCCTATTACAATGGCGCTGACCACAAAGGAACCGAGCTACGTGCTTTGGGTAATTATCCTGTTTTCAGTGGTTCAG
>CBIHRH010000258.1:0-7206 GCA_966212365.1 uncultured Emticicia sp.
ACCGAATTTCACAGTTTTAGCATCGTAATCTCCCTGAAAAAGACGTTTGTTCTGCTGTGCTGATAAGCTATGCACAGCCATAATAGATAGAAACAAGCAACCCTTAGAAATAAGGAAGGTCTTTTTTAATGTTGATGTTAAACTACGTGAAAAGGGTACCTTAATATTTTTCATTCAAACTTTTAGAAAAGGTTACATCTATGTAATCAATAGCAATCTCAGGGCTTTTTCTTACCTATATAGACCGTACAAATGCCAAAAGTTAACGGCACACTTTTCGTCTCTGTGAATCCGGCTTTTTCAAAGACCTTCAGGAAGTCATTTCCTTCAGGAAAAGCTTTAACCGACTCTGGCAGATAACTATAAGCTGCTTTGTCTTTTGATATGATTTTCCCGATTAAGGGTAAGATAGTAGAATTATATAGCCAATATAACTGCTTGATAATAGGTGTTTTAGGTTTCGAGAATTCCACAATCAGGCAAGTTCCGCCGGGTTTCGTTACCCGATTCATGTCGGTGAGTCCTTTCTCCAGATTCTCAAAGTTCCTTACTCCAAATGAAACGATAACAGCATCGAAAGTATTGTTTTCAAACAGTAATTTCTCCGAATCTCCACTTCTGAGTTCTATTACATTTTCCATGCCAATCTTCTTCATTTTCTCACGTCCGATAGCCAGCATGCCCTCCGAAATATCTACACCAATTACTTTCTCAGGTTTTAATTGTTTAACGGCCTCAACGGCGAGGTCACCGGTACCGGTAGCTATATCTAAAATGAGTTTTGGCTGAGCCGAACGCAACATCGAAATGGCCTTCTTTCTCCACCATACATCAATACCCCCACTTAATAAGTGATTCAACAAATCATATCTGGGCGAAATGTTATCAAACATCTCTGCTATTTGCTCACGCTTTCCTGCTTCTTTTTCTTTGTAAGGTACTACCATCTTCGTTCAACAAAAATCAATAATATGACAATAATCGACAAAGTTACAACCACATTTTCATATTAGATAAATTTCGGTCAGATAAATGCTTTAAAGCCAATAAATTAAGATATGGGAATTGACGGGAATGACCGAAATCGGTTGGAAAGGGTTCGAAAATTGTCTCTCTAATGACATGCCAAGGGTCGGTGAATGAATTCACCGCCTAAGATAACAAAGGACTTTTTTATTTATAACGGCCGACTTAAGTCGGCCTCACTTATATAGAAGCCTTTGTTTTTTTAGCCACCGAATTCATTCGGTGAATCTATTGAGAATGAAGTGAAATGCCACACCAAATAAAATTTTGCAAAATTTTTTCGATTTTTATCTCGCTGATTTTCAGGCAGATAGCTTTTTTTCTTTCCGGTTTTTAAAAATTAATTCCAACTAATTTTTTTTCAACTGAATCTATGTAGGAAATAAACCAAAGAAAAATTCATGAAAAAAATCGTTTTAAGTCTCGTTTCGGCAGCTATTTTATTCTCTTGTACGAAAGAGGAAACTACCACCCCACAACTTTCTTTAAATGACCAGTTTAATGTTTCAGCAGAGGGTTGGAGTGCTGATTTTGCGGATTATCCTGTAGGTGAGGAAACATTCTACGAACTATCAACTAAAAAAGATGCTAAATTGCCAGCGCCTTTAGATACATTGAAGAAAGGTTTCCGCGTTTCGGGTAATAATCATAGCGATGATCTGTTTATGTTTATCACCAAAAAGATGACAGGTCTAAAAGCCAATCAAAATTACAAGGGAACATTTGAGGTTGAGTTTGCTTCAAATGCACCGGATGGTTCAGTGGGTGTAGGTGGTTCTCCGGCTGAAAGTGTGTATGTGGGTATTGGTCTTACGTCGGTTGAGCCTAAAAAAGTAGCAAATACCACTACCAAGAGTTATGAAATGAACATCAAGAAAATGCAACAGGCAACCAGCGGACAAGACATGAAGGTGATTGGTAACATTGCCAACGGTACTACTGAAAGCAAATACAAAATCATCAAAAGAACTGGTGAGTTTACAGGTAAAACTGATGCTAGCGGTAACCTTTGGGTAATTGTAGGCACTGACTCTGGTTTTGAAGCAACAACCACGCTTTATTACACAGGTGTTAAAGTAAATCTGGCAGAAGTAACAGCTGCGCAATAACCCCATCCCCAACCCTTCCCCAACAGTGGGGAAGGGAGTCAAGTCTCTCTCCCCACTGTTGGGGAGAGAGATTTAGAGAGTGGGGTTAAAGCTTTTCCACACAGTCAAAAGCGACATCTATTCAAGTTTAACCAGATATATTTATGAAAAAATCGTTTTGCATTTTTGGTATCATCGGGGCTTTCTTTTTGAGTGCCTGTAAGGATGATAAAGTTTCTCTGGAAGGTCTTGATAATATATATCTGCCTTTGACTGTGGGGAATTACTGGAAATTAGATAGAATAGAGACCAGAACGGTTAATGAAACCAAGGTTTTCGACCAGAAGACCTACTATTCTATTATTACTACTGGCTACGACACTTCGTATGTCAGAAATGAAAATGATAAAATTATAGAATACTATAAAGGCAAAACGTCGGTAAGGTTTGATTTGACAGCTAAAGTAAATGATACCTGGAAATACAGAGATTATACGGTAACGCTTACCAGTAAAACTGACAAAATCACGATCGGGGGGCAACCGATTGAAAATTGCTATCGCTTCTATTTTGATATTCCGGCATTGGCTGATGAAGAACATGCTATCTGGCTGGCCCCAGGAATCGGCTTTATTCAGTACGAATGTTTAGGGAATTGTGTGGGAGGTAAAAGCAAATTAAAAGAAATGAAAATCGACGGTAAGGTATATATCCTTTAAACAGGCTTATACTATTGTCTGAAAGTAAATGCCATAATAAGAGGGCACAATAGCAATTTTATGTGATAAATCAGGAGCGGCAAGGCACCCATATCACACAGTTAAAAGCGACATCTATTCAAGTTTAACAAGATACGATTATGAAAAAATTGTTTTGCATTTTGGGCATCATTGGAATTTTCTTTTTAAATGCCTGTAAGGAGGATAAAGTTTCGTTAGAGGGGCTTGATAGTTTTTATCTACCGTTGACTGTGGGAAATTACTGGGTGGTAGATAAGGTGGCTACGAAAACTATTACTGAAACCAAAGTTATCGACCAGAAAACGTATTATGCCATGACTACCAGTTATGACACTTCGTATATTAGAAATGAAAGTGATAAAATTATAGAATATTATAAAGGCAAAACCTCAGTTAGATTTGATTTGACTGCTAAGGTAAACGATACCTGGCAATATAGAGATTATACAGTAAAACTTATCAGCAAAACAGATACTATCAATTTAGGTGGCCAGGAGATTAAGAATTGCTATCAGTTCTATTTTGATATTCCGGCAATGGCTGACGAAGAACATGCTATCTGGCTGGCACCCGGCATTGGCTTTATTCAATACGAGTGTTTAGGTGAGTGTATTGGAGGAAAAAACAAATTGAAAGAAGTAAAACTTGACGGCAAGATTTATAAGTTTTAGACTATAGTACAATCCACATATAAATGCGTAAAAGCCTGATAATCTACTTATCAGGCTTTTACTTTTTTTATTAAATAATAAAATAAAGAGGCATTTACAAAAAGGTTAGTTGCACTAAAGAATCAATAATCGGTTAGATGCGGTTCATTATTAATCTATTTGTATCCGCTTAATCATTATTTAGATGATTTTACGACGAACGCTTCAAAATTTGATACAAAATTCCGTCTTTTAGGCACATTTGTTGCTCATATATCTATGCTAAAACTAAGTGTTTTCTGAAACATTTTGATTTGAATTTATGTATCTCTATTGAGATTTTTTATAATTTGGGGAGTAATAACCCAGCATAACAAAAATCTTATAATCTGGTAAAAAGGTTGGCCATCCTGATTTACTATACCTGATTGGAAATTCATTCAATTATTCATCTAAAAATGGCTGGGATTTAAAGATGGACATTAAGAACTTATTGCACAGAAACCCAACATGCCGCTTACAGAATGCTTTCCTGTGCATTTTTTCTCTATTGACAGGGGTATTCTTGATGGCATCTTCGTCTGTTTCTTTTGCGCAGTCTTTTAAACAAGGTGTAGCAGATTTAAGAGCAATTAAATTTGAGGATACAAAAAATCACGTTGATCTATCAGGTGAGTGGGCATTCTATTGGCAAAAACTACTACAACCGAATCAGATAGCCACTAATAAGCCTGATTATTATATCCCTTTTACAGAAGTCTGGAACAAACATGAGCAATTAGGCAAGCCATTCAAGGCCTTTGGCTACGCTACCTATGCCTTAAAAATCTATGTAGATCATAAGAATAACCCTCAGCTTTCATTCTTTATCCCTGCTGCCTATTCAAGCTATAAACTCTGGATTAATGGTGAAGAATTTGCACATAATGGCGTAGTGGCTACTACCAAAGAGGCCTATAAACCCCATTGGTTGCCAATTAAAAAGCTTTATCTGGCGCAATCAGATACCTTGCAGTTAGTATTGCAGGTTGCCAACTTCGATCACTACCGGGGTGGTTTCTCTCAAACAATTATTTTAGGCAGTAATGCCTATACAGAAGATTTATGGGATATTGAACTATCTATTACGCTGATTCTGACCGGAATCTTATTAATGGTAGCACTGATATTCTTTGGTTTATATTTCTTAGGACAAAAAGACCCGGTGGTTGTGTTTTTTGCATTATACTGTGTGTTCTACATCTACCGGTTAATAGGAGTAGATAAGATTTATTATTTGCATCAGATTTTTCCGAATATTCCCTTCAAAATCACTTTTTTCTTTGAGTACTTCACTATTTTCTTTTGTATTTACCTCTTTACCCGATTTGTGAGGTCGCTTTATACGAGCAATAGTAGATTCGTAATGGGGGTGGGATATATCAGTCTTTTCTATATCGCCTTATTAATTTTTACGCCTACTTATTTTATTTCCTACGTATCTCAACCATTTTTCTTTATTATCTTGTTTTTCGTGGCATATAATTTCTATATGTCAGTTATTGCAGCGCTTCGTAAACGTAAGGGGTCGGTGTTTGCGCTACTAAGCATGTCTTCTATTGGATTGGCCGTGACATTAAATATATTGGGTTACTTCGGCTATATTCAGCCATCCTCTTATTATCTGTTTTTAGGTTATTTTGGTTTTATCCTTTTTCAGACACTTATTCTCTCTCACAGATTTGTGTATTCATTTCAAAAAGCCCGGCGGGAGGCAGAGGGAGCAGCTAAAGCTAAATCAGAGTTTTTGGCGAATATGAGCCACGAAATCAGAACACCTCTGAATGGCGTAATTGGATTCACAGATTTATTGATGAAGACCAAGTTAGACACTACGCAACAGCAGTATATGTCTACGGTTTTTCAATCAGCTAATTCCTTGCTTGATATTATCAACGATATATTAGATTTCTCAAAGATTGAGGCAGGTAAGCTCGAAATTGTGGTTGAGAAAACCAATATCCATGAACTGATGAGTCAGGTAGCTGATATGATTACCTTTCAGGCAAGTCAGAAAAGCCTGGAAGTGCTGTTGAATATTCCGGTAAATGTACCGCGCTATATATGGGTGGATGTAGTCCGGCTAAGACAAATTCTGGTCAATCTATTAAGCAATGCCGTGAAGTTTACAGAGACCGGGGAGATAGAGTTGAAAATAGAGATGCTGGGTGACGTTAAAAGTAATTATAATAGTTTCAGATTTTCGGTAAAAGATACCGGTATCGGTATTGCACCGCAGAATCAGGAAAAAATATTTCAGGCTTTTTCGCAGGAAGATTCTTCTACCACCCGCAGATTTGGTGGTACCGGGCTGGGACTTACTATTTCTAATAAGCTTTTGGGTTTAATGCAAAGCAGGTTGCGGGTAGAAAGTGAACTAGGTCAGGGAACTAAATTTTACTTTGATCTGAATCTAAGATCAGAGGTAGGCGAAGTAGATGAATGGAAAAACCTGGATGTATTCAAAAGAGTACTGATTGCCGATGATAATAAAACCAATCGCTCACTGATAAAAAGTATGCTCGATTTGCGAAAGATCAGCTATCAGGAGGTGGAAAACGGGCAAGAAGTAGTAGATATTCTGCAAAAAGGAGAGAAATTCGACTTATTATTGATTGACTACCACATGCCCTATCTGGATGGTTTGGAGACGGTCCGCATACTCAGACAAAAACCTAAGTTTAGCGCAGAAAAACTACCAATAGTCTTATTGTATAGCTCTCATGCGCATGAATATATTAATGCTGAGTCTGAAAAACTCCAAATCAGACAACGACTGGTAAAGCCTGTTACAATTCAGAAAGTGTTTGAGGCGATGTCGAAAATTGCAACAAAAGTAGTAGAGGAAAGTCAGAAAACCGAAGATCCAAAACCTAAACAATATACAGACGAACGTTACCTGACAATTCTGATAGTAGAAGATAATAAAGTAAATATGCTATTTGCCCGAACAATCTTTAAATCGGTTTTTCCGAATGGACGTATTCTGGAAGCAGAAAATGGCAGGTTTGCGGTTGAGATTTTCAAGAATGATGTACCCGATATTATCTTTATGGACATGCAAATGCCTGAAATGAATGGATTGGAGGCAACCCAGGCTATTCGGGAAATAGAAGCGGGCAAAAACAGGGTACCGATTATCGCCCTTACGGCCGGAACAGTAAAAGGCGAAAAAGAAAAATGTATCGAAGCCGGAATGGACGATTATATTACTAAACCTTTTATAAAAGATACAGTCGTAAAAGCAATTCAGAAATACCTGGGAAAATGAAATTCATCCATATTGAAGTGTATACAATAATAATAGTGAACTAATTGTGTAACATAGTGCATTTAATGTACATTGTGTCAAAATACTTCGTAATAAAATTCATATATATAAGGTATTTTGCCAGTTTGAGGCCTTGTATCAATTACAACTTGGTAGTCTTGCCAAGTTTTTTTTATTTTGTTGCTCATTTGAACATGATATAGATGTCTTTAGAGATTTTTCTTAAAGCAATTGAAGAAGAAATTGCCCGCACACAGTATGGCGAGAAACCCGTAGAATTATATGAGCCGATAGAATACCTGATGTCGTTGGGAGGCAAAAGAATGCGCCCTTTGCTAACGGTAATGGCAACTAATATTTTTTCAGATAATTAGGAGGATGCCATTAAACCA
>CBIHRH010000259.1:0-7176 GCA_966212365.1 uncultured Emticicia sp.
GAAACGGCCGAGGGTTTAAAAAACGTAGAAGATATTGCTAAAACGCCTACCATGACAGGCTTATATATAGGTCCATGGGATTTGAGTATCTCCATGAGACGCCCCCGTCAGGGTGATTTTGATGATGTTGAATTATTAAATGCATTTGATAAAGTATTGAATGCCTGTGCCAGGAATAACCTGATTGCCGGAATTCAATGTCCTTCGCCAGAAATCGCCATCAGAATGTCAGAGATGGGATTCAGATTTGTAACAGCCGCTAATGATACCACTTTATTGAAACAAGGAGCGGTTGATACGGTGAAGACATTTCATCACAGAACCATAACTGAGGCTAAAAACGTAAGTAATCCTTATGCTTAAGATTTGAGAAATATATTAAATCATAAAATAGGAGAGGTTTTACAGCCTCTCCTATTTATTTTGAATAAAAGCGATCAAATCGGCCATTTCTTTTACACTGATGGCATTTTCCAGACCATTTGGCATAATCGAGGTTTCAGATTTTACCATTTTGGTAACGTCTTTTTTCTGTATTACACTTTCTTTCCCTCCTACCTCTCTAAGCGTTAGTACATTGGCATTTTCCTGTAATATTACGCCTCCCATTGAAGTGCCATTCTTAAAGGTTAACGTCCAGAAATCGTATTTATCGGCAATTGAGTTATTCGGATTAATAATCTCGGTCAGAATAGAATTAGCATTGCGGCTTCTTAAAGTTGAAAGATTCGGCCCAAAGTTTACGCCATTCACGCCTTCAATCTGATGGCAGGTAGCACAATTTGTCTCAAATACCTTTTTCCCATTCGCCTGTACACCTTTCATATCAAGCGCTTTCATATAGGTCTGTAAAACAGCCTTTCGGTCTTCGTTTACAGCTAATACTTTACGGGCAAAGGCACGGATATTGGTCTCTTCATAATTCATCAACTCAACCATCTGGCGCCAGCCAATAGCTGATTTATCGATTTTCTTCTGTTCTAAGGCAGTCAATAATAACGGAATGCGCTCAGGTTTTGCCATAAGCAGTTCTACTACTTTTTGCTGAATTAGCGTCGAGAAATTCTTGAATTCTTTCAATAAGAAATCAAAAGTCGATTTATCTCCGATTTTACTCAGGGTTTTCAAAACACTTGCCTGTACTACTTCCGGTTCTTTAGCCGTTAGTATTTGCAAAAAGTCCTTTTTATAAGCGTCAGCGTTAGCTATTGACAACAATTTCACCGCATCGGCCCGAAGCTTTTCATCCTGACTTTTATCTACCAGTATTTCTTTAGCTTCTTTAATTTTTCCTGAACCACCACCTTTAGGTAAACCTGTTACCTCCAATAAATTCAGACAAGCACTTCTGAATTCTGGTGAACTATTGGCTGAGAAAGCTAAAAGCAAACGGTCTTTATCTGCATCAGTTAAGGCAACAGTAATACCTTTATAACGCCAAAGTTTAGAGATACCACTGAGGGTAGCCGCTTTCCACCAATCATCATTACCGTTTTCGCCGGTAGTGCTTATATTGGTAAAGATGGCCGCAAAAACTTCTTTATTGCCACTATTAGCAATGGTTGCCCCTATATTAGAGAAAAACTCGGCGGTTTCTTCTGATTTTTCTTTAGCCAGTTCTCTTACGGCAAAATCAAATACCTGATTTTCTTTACCTGCAAACGAAGCAATACATGCCACTCCTATCCATTTATCATGGAAATCTCTTTGCAGGATTTCCAAACGGGCTTGTTCTGACTCGGGTGTTTTGACAAATCCAAGCGTATTTAATAGCTGAAATCTTACCTTATTATTACCATCGTGATGCAGGCTTATCAATTCCTTCTTCAGTTTTTCGGCATCAGGTTTAGTAGGAGATTGATTAATGTAATTTTCAGCCACTTTTATACCGTTTTCTCTCACACCTGCTTCATCATCACGAAAAGCCTGAGTAATATCCTGACCTTCTATAGTCTTCAATCCCTCCAATAACCATAAAGCATGAATCTTTGCTTCGGGCAGGGTGCTTTTACTGATAATATCTCTTAGGACATTGGTTACCCCCTTTGCCTTACGTTGCAATAATAATCTTTGGGCTGCGCGGCGATACCAGATATTCTCGTTTTCTAACAATTTTACCAGTTCAGCATCGGATTGTTTAGATAGATTGAGTTTTCCCAACCAATCCATCGGCAAACCTTTCTCGGGTACCACTCTATAAATTCTTCCTTTATCTGTACCATTATACAAAGCACCTGATTTATTGATTTCATCTGACATCCATTCAGGGTGTTCAATAATCTGACGGTAATAGTCGATTATATACAAAGCACCATCAGGCCCGATATAGAAATTCACCGGGCGGAACCAATCATCTTTTGAGGCTAAAAATTCTGATTTTTCATTCAGGCGGCTGGCTGTAAAACTAGCACCTGATTGTTTAATCACGTCAGCATGTACGAGGTTATGCACTGGCTCTCCCACAAAAGTTACGTCTCTGAATTTATCGCCAAACGCTCCACCCAAATACCAGGTAACGCCACAAGAAGAAGTAATCACACCCACATCTGTTAATAATTGATGGTTAGGATTTTGAGTAATCGGATAAATCTCGGCTGCATTGCCATGGTCTGAAATATCCTGACTGGCATTAGAAACCAATAAATCGGGATTATTTTTCAGGTATTGGCTGGCTAATACTTCATGAAACAGGTGGTCGGCATTGCTGGTATATAAATGATGCCCCCAGGCATCCATTGTGTGCCCAAACTGCGTTTCACCAGATACTTCCTCCACCTGATAGCTATCAGGCTTGAACCTTACCGCACGGCCATTGGCATTCTTACCCAAGGTTTGTCCATCATGCTTATCCGGAAAATAAATGTTTTGGCCCTCGTCACCGAATTCTTTTTTATACACAAAGGGCGTTACAATAGCTTCATGACCCAGGTAAATCCAGTTATCTAATTCAAAACGAGGTGTATTGAGATTGTGTTGAGGGTTCGAAAGCGCAAAGCCTGTCAGCATTACTTTTCTTATATCGGCCTTGCCATCATTATTGGTATCTTCCAGATAAATAACATCAGGTGTATCTGTAATAATAATACCGTTTTTCCAACGCATAATGCCTGTCGGTAATCTCAAACTATCAGCAAATACTATACTCGTATCAGGATAACCATCATTATTGGTATCTTTCAGTAGTTTTACTTTTCCGGTTCTGGTCAAATCTAAGGGATAACCATGCATTTCAACTACATACATGTTTCCGTCTTCGTCTACCTCCATGGCCACTGGGTCAGCTACTAAGGGTTCAGCCGCTACCATTTCTACCTTAAAGCCATCCATGACACTGATAGATGCCAAAGCTTTCTGGTGCTCAGGTGACAATGCAGGTTGTTGTGTTTTTTGCTGACAAGACAAAAGCAAGCCTAGCGAAATCAGGGAAAGGTAACGCATAGAAAGAATATTCAGAGTGTTAGAGTCTGTTTGTAAATTAGTAAAAAATAAGCTTTTATACTCGCTGATATACAATTAAAATCTCGGATAAAGATAATTCTCCGGCTTAGGTGTTTAAAAGAGTCATCAAATGCAGTCGTATCAATGCTTCTGCTTATTTGTTCATATACTGCCAAAAACAAAAAAAGGGCTATTAATAGCCCTTCTCAACTGTATAAATTTAATGCAAGCAATCCACTTAATCCTTCAGATATAATCTTCTCAAAGCGCCTGAAATAAAACTAAAAACCAAAGATTGACCCACTGCAATATGTGAAGTAAACATGGCAAGGTCTTCACTGACAGGTTTAATCGGTTTGATATAATAAAAACTTATCACGATTGAGGCCTGTATCAAAGCAAGAATCCAGCCTCTGCGTGGCTCTAAATAACCAATCAGAAAGCTTGAAAGAGCTATTATAGACATTGCCCAGTAGCCCGTTTCCACATGAAAATTGGTGTAGGCAATTAAAGAGCCTGTGCCGATGGCAATCAGTATATTTCTTGCTAAAAGCAAATATGAATGGTTTATTTTGGCCGTCATTAGAGTAATTATCAAAATTTAGAACAAATGTACTAAAATATAACTTATTAGAACAAATGTTCTAATAAGATTTTATATGAAACCTTTAAAAAGGAGTATAAGCCGTCATTCTCTTACCGTAAAACAGGCTTTGAGCGTCAAAGATTCTTAATCAACAAATTTATTTCTCTCTATTTCAGCCATTTTGCTTTCAATTTAGTTATAAATACTAAGAAACTGTTTGAGTTAAATAAGATTAACTCAAACAGTTTCTAATTGTCTTAAAATACATTTCCCTTCTGCTGGCATTAAATTTTAAGGCTTTATATATCACACAAACAAAGCACAACGATGAAAAAAGAAATGCTAACAATCCTGGCGGTTATACTGCTTGGCCTCTCCTCTTGCAAAAACAATTCCCAGAAAGCTCCTGAAACTACTGCTGAGGGCGACAGTATCTCCACAGCAGCATCGGTAGAAACCGAAAAACCCAATACAGATTATAAACCTGCTTTTGAAGGGCAAACCAGAATAGCAGCCGTAAAAACTCAAACTCCGTATGAAGGTACGATATTAACAAAAGACCTGAAAAAACCCTGGGGCATTGCAATACTTCCTGACGGGCGACTGCTTATTACAGAGAAGGAAGGAACCATGCGCATCGCTACTACTTCGGGCCAGTTAAGCGAACCTATTACCGGTATCCCGGAAGTAGATTCTAAAGGGCAGGGAGGCTTATTAGGGCTCACGCTTGACCCTGATTTTAATAGTAATCGCATGGTTTACTGGACTTTTTCAGAAAAACGCCCCGGTGGAAACCTTACGGCAGTAGCCAAAGGGAAACTCTCAGCCGATGAAAAAAAGATAGAAGGAGCTACCGTTATTTATCGTGCTACTCCGGTGTATGACGGAGACAAACACTATGGAAGCCGGATTTTGTTTGATAAAAGCGGTAATTTATTTGTAAGTACAGGAGAAAGGTCTGACCTTGAAACCAGACCACAGGCACAGGAGCTGAATTCGGCATTGGGTAAAATTCTGAGAATTACCAAAGATGGAAAGCCTGTCAATGGCAACCCATTTGCAGGAAAGGCGGATAATAGACCTGAGATATATATTTATGGGCATCGGAATGTACAAGGACTCGCCTTTCACCCGGTAACAGGTGATTTATGGGAAAATGAATATGGCCCCAGAGGTGGCGACGAAATAAATATCATACAAGCCGGGAAAAACTATGGCTGGCCCATTATCACTTACGGTATTGAATATAAGGGGCCCAAAGTTGGCGAAGGTATTCAGCAGAAAGAAGGCCTCGAACAACCTGTCTATTACTGGGACCCGGTAATATCTGCAAGCGGTATGACTTTCTATAGCGGTGATGCCATACCCGAATGGAATAATAATCTGTTCCTGGCCTGTTTAAGCGCCAAGCATGTTGACCGATTGGTGATTGAAAACAATAAAGTAGTAAGAGAAGAAAGACTATTAACTTCGGAAAACCAACGTTTCCGTGATATTGCCCAGGGCAAAGATGGAGCCTTATATGCCGTTACTGACGAAGGGAGATTGTATAGAATATTTAAGAAATAGGTTCCAGGTAAACGCATCAATCAAAAACTCATTTAGAACAAATGTTCTAAATGAGTTTTTTTTCGTATCTTCGCTGAAAAATTTCTCTGCATGACTACCAAACAACGGATTCTTCACACATCACTTCAACTATTTAATCAATATGGGGTTGATACAGTTACTGTAAGGCATATTGCCAAAGAATTAGGCATGAGTCATGGCAATTTATGTTATCATTTTCCGAATACCGACGCCATTGCAGAAACACTTTATGAACAATTGATAGAAGAATTGAATAGTGTCATCGAAGAGCCTAATGTATTTAATGCAATCCATTTGCAGGCGTTTTATAATCTGTGTGCCTTTGTTTTTGAAAAACTCTATAAATACAAATTTCTGATACAGGATTTTATCAGCCTTACCCGCAGGAATCCTAGTCTGAAACAGAAACACCGTGATTTGGTAAATAGCCGAAGGGTATTTTTCCAGATGGGAATCGATGCGGGTGTACAAGCCGGATTTCTAAAGCCTGATATTATTGAAGGACAATACGAAAATTTCTTCAATCAACTGTTTATCATCGGCGATTTCTGGCTGGCAAGTGCCGAGATTTTGTTTGAAGGCAAAGAAGAAGATAAATTACCGACTTATCTGAATATTGCTTTTACGTTGATAGTGCCTTATCTGACTGAGAAAGGTTTGAATGAGTATAAGGAGTTATTACCTCATCCCAACCCTCTCCTGGAAAAGGAGAGGGTACTAAAAAGCCCTTCTCCTATTTTAGGAGAAGGGTTGGGATGAGGTATCTATCAATTCTTTCCGCTTCCTTGCACACCTGCTGCTGAACCCGTTGTTCCGGTTGCCGGTTTCTTATCAAAATCTCCTGCTTTTACGATAGAGATTTTCTTAGGATCAACATGTTTTTTCATAGCCGCATTTACCTGCTCTGCGGTTAATGCTTCTACTTTTTTCTCAAAGTCAGCATCAAAAGCCAAGGTTCTGTCGTAATACAAGTAGTTATTCAAGCGGCTTGATAACTCGTTATCCTGCGAGCGCGATACACTACGGCTTTGTAACCAACCAGATTTAGCCGCTTTCAGTTCTTCTTCGGTAAAGCCTTCAGAAACTACTTTGTTTATTTCTTCAAAGAAAGCTTTTTCCAGTTTTTCAGCGTTTTCAGGGGCATAAATAGCATAAGTCATGAAGCTACCAGATTTATCGAAAGGTGCACCCGATAATTGTGAACCTACTCCATAACTGATACCTTCTTTCTGACGGATTCTGACAGCCAGACGAGAGCTTAAGAAGCCCCCACCTAACATATAGTTACCCAGAATAAGCGCAGGATAATCTACATCAGTATCCTGCAAAGGCAAGTTCAGACCTGCCAGGAAGAGTGCATTGGCTTTATCCGGAGTTTTAATGGCAGCAGCACTTGGGGCAATATCCTGATAAATTGCCTGGATGCGTTTGAATGGAATCGGGTTTTTCCAGCTACCCAAAGATGTGCTAAGAATATTTTTAACAGTTGGTTCGTCAAAATCACCTACTACCGAAACTGTAGCTGCTGAAGCGCCGTAGAAATCAGTATAAAACTTCTTTAT
>CBIHRH010000260.1:0-7108 GCA_966212365.1 uncultured Emticicia sp.
TTCATGATAAAATTGGCATAAGTGCGTGTGGTAACCAGGAAGTCGTTATGAGGTACTGTTTTTTCGGTTGAGCCACCCACAAGCATACCGTTTTCGATATGCCAGGTATTAATCGTATCGCCTGACCATCCTTTAAAGGTCTTGCCGTCAAAAATCCTTACGGGTTTGGATTGAGGAATAAAACTCATCAGAAAAAAACTGATGATAGTTGAATAGATGAATAAAGATTTCATACGAATCTGTTTAGGGCTGAAAAATCCCTCACCCTCTAAATCTCCCTCTCCCATGGGAGAGGGAGACTTTAAGCCCCTCTCCCATGGGAGAGGGGTTGGGGTGAGGAATTGTTTTTCTTAAGACACTTCAATTATAATTATATCCTGTATCTTACCTGATATTATTTTTAGGCACCAATTTCAGTAATAAACCCGGGCTTTCGGTAATTACATAAAGGTATCCATCAGGGCTTTGAGCTACATGGCGCACACGGCCTACATCCTTCAATAATTTCTCTTCTGTTACATATTTCGTTCCATCCAGTTGTACACGAGCCAGATGGCGGAAGGGCAAAGCCCCAACTAAAAGATTCCCTTTCCAATCAGGGTATTTACTGCTCGTCACAATCGTCATACCACATGGGCCAATGGATGGTACCCAGTAACGTGTGGGATTTTCAACCCCTTCCATTTCTTTAAACTCTGTCAGAATCGAGCCATCATAATTGATTCCGTACGAAGTCTTAGGCCAGCCATAGTTTTTGCCTTTCTGAATCAGGTTCAATTCGTCGCCCCCTTTCGGGCCATGTTCTACAGCCCAGATTCTATCGTTGGTAGCATCATATACCATTCCTTGCGGGTTACGGTGGCCTAGTGTCCAGATAGAAGCACTGGCACCTGCCTGACCTGCAAACGGATTATCTGTCGGGATACGTCCATCCGGATAAATGCGGTGAATCTTACCGTGGTCGTTGTCTAAATCCTGTACTTTAGGTTGTGTACCCCTTTCGCCCACACTTACATACATGTATCCAGACTTATCAAACACGATGCGACTACCAAAGTGATAATCGGCTCTTAAAACCGGTTTAGCAACAAATATATCTTTTTTCTCAATCAATTGGTTGCCTTTCAGCTTAAAACGTGTCACAGCTGTAGATGAGCCACCCTCCATTGGCTTAGAGTAAGAAATATATATCCAACCGTTTGTCTTGAAATCAGGGTCAATCTGAATATCTAATAAGCCTCCCTGCCCTTTGCTGAGTACTTCCGGTACACCTGATAGTTTCTCTCCCGTAAACTTATCGTTTTTGAATACTAAAATCTCTCCCGCTCTTTCGGTAACCAACATTCGTCCATCAGGCAGCCAGGTCATACCCCAGGGATTATTGAAACCTTCGTGTAATTTCTCTGAAGTAAATGAAAGATTGGTTTGTCCGAAAACCAGACTTGTCATGCTTAGAAGAAAGGTAAAAAGTAAAAACGTCTTTTTGTTCATATGGATAGGGTTTGATTTACAAATAATAGTGCGGAGTACTGCCCAAATCTACAGGAGTTTTAAATAAAAATACGCTTGAAGGTTTTATACATACGCCGTTTCTCAAAGTTATTAATTATCGAAGGAATTCTAGTACAAAAACCTGTTTTTTATCTGTACAAATGACACTTCTTTTTAAGCGATACTATAGAGGTAGTTCAGATGAAACGAGAAAGGCCTTTAAATACTCAAAAAAAATTCACACTACTCTGTGATTTTTTATTCATACCCACGAATAATTACATAAACAATTATTCATCGAAATGACTTACAAAAAATTACGATTAATAGCCTGGACCTTGCTGATTATCGCCATCTTGTCAATCAGATGCCATATAACTATCACCAAAAATTATTATTATAGCACATCGCAACAACAATTGATGCGAACAGAAACAATTATTCTGGTGCATGATATACAAACAACTGGTGAATTATGACCACTGACCCGAAATCGGAGAAATTCCTGCATGTGATACAGGCACATAAAGGCATTATTTATAAGGTTGCCAATGCCTACTGCAAAGATGCAGAAGACAGAAACGACCTGGTGCAGGAAATTATGGTTCAGCTTTGGAAATCGTTCGATAATTATAACGAAAGATTCAAATACTCAACCTGGATTTATCAGATTGCTCTCAATGTGGCTATTTCATTTTATCGGAAAGAAAGTCGCAGACAACAGTTGGCTAACCCCATCAACGAAAGCATTCTGAATTATACTGATACGGCTGTACATGACGAAACCGAAGAAAACATCAGCATTCTGCACCAATTTATAGCAGAACTGAAAGAACTGGATAAAGCCCTCATGCTGCTTTATCTGGAAGAAAAAAGCTATAAGGAAATAGCAGAAATTATCGGGATTACGGAAACAAATGTGGCCACTAAACTTGGGCGCATCAAAGCATCAATCAAACAACGATTTGTAAAGATTAACAATTAAAACAATGGAAGATAAAGAACTCATCAATCTCTGGAAAGCGTACGATAAGAAGCTGGAAGACAACCTATCACTCAATAAAAAGAATGCCGAAGATATTACCAAACTCAAGGTACAGTCGTTTCTATCCTCCATGAAACCGCTTAAGGCTTTCACAATCTTTGTGGGTATTTTGTGGATAGCTTTTATAGATGGGGTGATTTTTGTAGCCTATCAGGCCGGAGGTACTTTCCTTTTACTTTCGGCACTTATTCAGGTGATATTAACCAAACTGGCTATTGGTATCTATGTGTATCAGTTAGTTCTGATTAATAATGTCGATATTAATGACTCTATACTGACAACACAGGAAAAAATCGCCCGATTGAAATCTACTACCATCTGGATAGCTCGATTGCTCTTTCTACAGATTCCTGTCTGGAATACTTTCTACTGGACTGAGGGTTTATGGGCAAACGCCAATATCTGGGTATAT
The DNA here is from genome assembly GCA_966212365.1 of uncultured Emticicia sp. Taxonomy (GTDB): domain Bacteria; phylum Bacteroidota; class Bacteroidia; order Cytophagales; family Spirosomataceae; genus Emticicia. Next base: position 2,949 of record CBIHRH010000260.1, read on the forward strand.
CTGATACAAATTCCATTAACAGCCGCTTTTACTTATCTGGCTATCTGGCTATTTATCAATATCAGCTACGAAAACAGAAACAAGAAATGGTTTCAACTGATTTTCAATGGCAAAGAATGGACACCAGTTATGAAATCGATAGAAATGCTGGAGCAGATAGAGAGGTATAAGGGGGAAGGGGAAATAGAGGCCGTATCTTAGTGAATAATCAGAGGAATTTTATCAATTTTAGGTATAAAATCCTGATTTATGAAGTTACTCTGTATTCTATGCATTTTTTTACTTGTAGGTTGCAACAGAAAAGTATAGTCAATTCTGACTGTATCAGAAACTGCTATCAGATAATAAAAGATTCTGCTAATCCAAAGCTCCAAGAGCGAGGTAAAATAAAAGGAAGATTATTCGATTTTGCAGATAATTCACCTGTTACAAATGCCCGGATTATCGTTAAAGGAACAAACTTTGAGCAAGAACTGAAACCCAATGAGTATGGCGAGTTCTCGATTACTCTTAGTGAAGGGAATTATATCATAAATATCAGCAGAATAGGCATTCATGAATTAACGACTCAACAGATTGCTGTCAGAAAAGGACATTTGCTGAAAATCGATTTTATGATTACCTATGAGTTATAGTTAATTGGTACTGTTGCCTTTTTTTCGAAAAGCGTCAATATTCCAAAAATCAAAAAGTGGGTATTGCTATTCATAAATAGCCATACCCACCTATACCATTACTGATACAAGAGAACACAAATCCAAATGGTTCAATTAAAGTAATACCAGACTGATAACAGCACAACGATTATTAGCGTTACAAAGAACACTTTCCGATTTTTCAACTGTTTTATTAAAGCCAGAATAACATCATCACCCTTATTTTTGTGATAAATAGAGGTGCCTTTGTCTGAAGATTCTATCAATCTGCTCGATGAGAGTAATTTTGCTATCATGATTTTAATTGTTTGAAGTTTCGGCAGTTTCCTGCGAGGCTAAAGCATTTAGTTTCTGTTGTTTTAGCAGTTCTCTCTTTATTCTGCGTTGTTCCTTTCTTTTAGGCCAACGGGCAGCTTCGTAGGCAGCTAGTTTTTCTTTGTTCTCTTGACGATACTCTTTGGACTTTTCTCTTAATTCTTCCCGATGATTAAGTGCATAATCTCTCGATCTTTGATTCAGGAGGTCACGATGTTTCTCACGGTATTTTTTGTGATATTCCCTTTGATACTCGCGACTTTTTTTGGCCTTTTCTTCTTCTGTACTCATGGTATTAAAAAAGTTGGTTGATAAAAAAAATGTACATGTTTTTTTCTTTTTTAGACAAAAACACAATCGAAGAGACATCGAAAGGAACAGCGCAAGATGTTTGGGTGAAAAACTTTTCTGCAAAAAGAGCAGAAAAAGTTTGCCTTTTGGAAAAGATGAAGTCAGAGCCCAGGAGGTTCCGAAACATTAATCATAGGTCTATATCATACTTTCCGTTTGCAAATAACTGCAAATGCTAATAAATAACAAGAAAAAAAACAATTTATTTTATTGGTCAGTTGTAATCAACTGTATATATTCTCTGCCCTTTACTCTATTACCAGAACCTTGCCTAATGCCCTCAAATTAAGGTACACAACTGTTTTTTTTCTTTCTCCTCCTAAAGTACCCAAATAAATTTCTGTAGTTTTACTACTATTGTAGCCTCTCAATAAGTCTATCTTACACGTTTATGATTTTGTTAACCTGAATGATAATACGTCTGGCACTCCATGCTTATGCTACATCATCCCAAAAAAGTAAAACGCCAGAGTCTTTATTTTTATTTTGCGGAAAGATTAAGATTTGATTAGAAGTAGTTTTTTGTGTTGAAGAGAGAAAGCTCAATTGTTTACCGTAAAATAAATAAATCAAATATTACTTGGAAATATACTCCTTTTAATAAACATTTGTTAAACAAAGCTGTGGCGAAGATCTGCCCATAAAGTAAATTTCCATAATCGCACCATTTTTATTATGCTTATTACTTAACGAGTAATGCATTTTAAGTTTTAAGGATTTTCTTTTTTTCACTTAAAACCGTGTATTTATGAAACATTTATTAAAAGTAATTGCAATTATTTTATTAACTACTGCAATAGCCGATGCTAAGCTCTGCGAAGGAGAGGTACAGGGATATTATGGTGGCTTAAACGAAACAACAACAGTTTCTTGGGCAACTAACGGTAGTAGCTGTTGTTCATCCGGTACTGGTTTAGCCCTGGTAACATTCAGAAGTTGGTTTTGGGATGGTTTTCGAGAACAAACTGTTTACTACACTGCTTATTATATAGATATTTCGGATGCTCAATATGCAGCAGGTTGTCTTGTTGGTTAATTGAATTGTATCATAAACAAAATTAAAACAATGAAAGCAATAACAATTTTTGCGCTATCCGTAATTCTTTTAAAAGGCTGTTCTGAAAATAGGCCAGTTGAAAAAGAACCAAGTCAACGTAAATATAACTTTATTCCTGTTGAATCTGATGAAGGTTTGCTAAATGCGCTTCCCTCAGGAAACAATAAGTTGACTTTCCAAAAAGGGCACTTTGAAAAGCAGCAATCTGATTTCAGAACCAAAATGAGTCAGGTTGACATAATAACAACTCCACAAGAATTAAATACAGATATAAAAAGGAAGGCTGAAGAAAGGTATATGTACTTTTTGAATAAATTCAAAAATGATGCGGTTTTGCCTGCTTATAAAGCTAAGTTCGCTTCAATAATTTTAAAAGATTATGACATTATTAATTCAACAGACTATCAGAAGATTGGCTTTTATTCAAAAGAAATATTAAACTCAATTAGTGTAAATAAACTATTACTCATCGAAAGTCTAAAAAAATTAAAGGGGAATTCAAATAACTTTGAAGTTATAAAGGAGTTGTCTCTCACTAAAATTAATTCAGAAATTACAACTAATACTGAGATCTTACTAAAGCTTAAGGAAAATTTCGCCAATAATAAGACACTTCAAGGTAACCTAAAGCCTGAATTTATTAAAGCCGTTCATGAGAGGGTAATAAGTGATCTTGAGAAAAAAATACAAGAGGCAAGAAATGCTTTAAATGAAATATCCGGGCTTTGATTTTTCATAGTTAAAAAGGCTATTTTGAAATGTAAAAAACTCAAAATGTCCTTTCCCTTTTAGTCTATTTTCACAAACAAAAAAGTGGAGAAGATGGGACTCGAACCCACGACCTCTTGACTGCCAGTCAAGCGCTCTAGCCAACTGAGCTACATCCCCGCTAAAACAGAACTGTATTTCTTTACAGTACGCAAAAATGCGAATTTTTCTTAAAACTACAAATATTACCAGCCCGGTATCATGAAATTAATTCCTGTAACGGCCCTTTGCACTTTCCCGTTATAAACCGGAAAAGCCAGATACGGTTCTAATATCAGATAGCCCAAGGCATTAATTCGTAGACTCAAACCCGTGCTCACAATTGGTTTCACTTTTAATAGTTGTTTCTCTCCATCATTAAAAATATACTCTTTTTCCTGACCGGGTGTCTTGGCATCATCCCAGGCCATGCCCATATCAAAGAAGAAATTCAGGTCGGTTGGTACATAAGCAAAATCTATCAGGGCCAGTTTCTTAGGGCCTGTAAATGGCAACCTTAATTCAATATTAGTCAGGCCCATTTGTGAGCCTTTCAATTGCTCTTCGCTTAAAGTCAGCGTGGAAGTCTGGTTGCCCAGCGCCTTACCCCAGAAACCATGCATATACCACGGGTACCCCAGAAACATCGGATAAAGTCTATTATAATCATCAATATTTTTGGCATTTAGCCGACCATAATAATAGAGCCTTGCAGCCAGCGTAAACGGCTTCATATACTTATATCGTCTATAATCGGCAGTAATGGCATTGTGGCCTATATCACCAAAATATCTCGAAAATTCGAAACGATACCGATAGCCATTTAAAGGGGCGGTTGTGCCGAAAGTTGTATTATCACCTACGTAGGCCACATACAATTGTTGCAGGTTGAAAGGCTTAAATCCTTTCTCTAATAGCTCAGACTGAGGAATGCGGCGAGGCGTTTCGCTACCCCGATAATAACTGCCTACGGTTTCGTTGGCCCCATAATAATCACTGTAGATGCGTCCACTATAACTATACCAGTTGGCGCT
>CBIHRH010000261.1:0-7098 GCA_966212365.1 uncultured Emticicia sp.
TGAGGAATCGGCCTTAGATTATGCTTATCAGATATTGACTGGCCTTTTACCCAGGGATTATATTTTTTTATGCGTTCAACTAATTTGCCCGTTCTTTTCAAATCAAACCAACGGCCATACTCACCCATTAATTCACGGCCTCTTTCATCCAGAATCAAGTCAATACTAATATTGGCAGCAGTGGCACGATATGAAACGGCATCCAGAGATTTCTGGTCTTCGGGTGCTGCTGCACATTTAGGGTCTGAACCTTGTTTTGCACCCAAGGCTCGGTCTAGTACTTTATTATAATAGACCTCGGCTGTACCTAATTTCCCATCTTTTGCACCTTTTACAATGGCTTCAGCAGCAATTAGATAGGCTTCAGCAGATCTGAAAATACATTCATTGAATGTACCATAAGCGTCGCCGTAAGGGATACCTGGTTGCCAGAATTTCCACATTAACGGCGCCTGAACGTTTAAGCCTGAATTATCTATCGGATAACCTCCACCGTACTCATAGGTATTTACCACAGCATAGTTTTTAGTACCTCCCAAATCTACTCCTCTTTCTGCTAAAGTGGTAGTAGGCTTATTCCACGGACGGTTAACTAAAACAGTATCACCTACGTTAAAATTGATTTTCAGATTCGGATTACTCTGCGGCAATGGTTTATAATCTTTTACTGCAGAAAGCGCATAACCTACACTTACAAAATTATGTGCATAACGGGTATCAATATCAGGGTCGAACATGCGGTAAGTAGCAGCATTAATCTGGTGGATTCCCTGAGAGCGATTGTAATCACTTGTACGACCCTTGCTGCCAATGAAACCCTCACCACTCGGACCGAATTTAGAATGCAGGTCATTTCCACCTGCCGCATCTTGGGAGAATGCAGGGTCAGTTTTATTGGTTAAAACATCACCGTTGTATTGAACCGCAAAAACAATCTCAGCGTTTTTATCATTCTGCGCTCCTGTGTACTGTGTCAATGGGTTATCTGAACGTTTTGGAAATAAGTCTTTGTAGTTGGCGGCTAACGGATAAGCATCAATGATTTTGTCGGCATATTGCAATGCCGAATCAAAATCGGCACTTGAACCACCCAATGCATTGTTGAAGTTCCAACCTCTCGTCAAATAAACTCTTGCTAATAGAAATTGTGCTGTGCCTTTGTTGATACGTCCATAATTTGAAGCGGTAACGGGTAATTTAGTTTCACACTCAAGCAAATCGGCAATGATTTGTTTGTAAACTTCTGCCGAAGCTACTCTCGGGAAATCTTTTTGCGGAGTAGTGATTTCAGCTAAAGGCATCGGAATATCTCCCCATTGCTGAACTGCATAGAAGAAACACAAGGCTCTTAAGAACTTGGCTTCAGCTACTCTGGTATCTTTCAAGGCCGCAGCCATTGTGGTGATACCATCGGCACGGCTAATTGCCGTATTTGTGCGAGCGATCTCGGCATACAATATTGCCCAAAGACTTTGGAGCTCGGGTAATGTAGCATTGAAACGGGTATCATATACATCATATAAACTCGTTGGCGTTTCCTTGCCATTTACTGCTGAAGGATTCCAGCCACTTTGCGAAGAAAAGAGGTCAGTGCCATTCAGTACCAATACTCTGTTCTGATGAATATTTCTTAATAATGGATAACATGCCCTTATCAAATCTTCAAAACCTGCCTCTGTTTTATAATAAACGTCGGTTGTCAGGGTTGATTTTGGATTTTCATCCAGAAAAGAATCTTTGCAACTCATCGAAACAAGTAATAAACCTGCGACAAGCAAAAATTTAGTTTTTGAATATATAGTGTTCATTGTAGTTCGATTAAAGAATTAGAAACTAAGGTTAACTCCCAGGCTAATGGTGACCGACGGAACATCATCTTGATAAATCGCTGAATTAAACTCAGGGTCAAAGCCAACAAATTTTGAAGTGATAACCGGGTTGATTACCTGCGTGTAAACTCTGGCGTTGTAGAATCTCCATTTCTCCATCAAACCCTTAGGGAGATTATATCCTAAAGTAATGTCTGAAATGCGCAGGAAGCTGGCATCCTGATAGTTGATAGCACTACGATACGGATTGGCCGCAGCTACACCAAAGTAGGTATTTGATGGGTTTTCGCTTGTCCAATAATCTAATTCAGCCAGTTTGTTGTAGCGTTGTGAATTGATTTCGCCGAATGTACCGGAAAGGGTTTTGTTATTATACAAGGTTCCGTTTCTATAATAAGCAAAGAATGATAAATCGAAGCTCTTATATCTGAAACGATTGGTCATACCCATAATAAAATTGGGTAATTCAGAACCCAGATAAATTCTGTCGTCTATTCCATCAGTAGAAGAGATTTTACCATCATTGTTCTGATCAACCACACGTACCGAACCCGGCACCTGACCATATTTGGCAGCTAAATCTTTGTCAGCCGTTTGCCAGATACCATTAAATTTATAATCGAAATTGGCTCTGATGGGGTATCCTACAAAAAGGTTATTCCCTTTATCTGCCAGTTGTCCATTGCCATACAATTCAAGTAATTTGTTATTGTTTTTGGTAAAGGTCAGAGTCGTATTCCAGGTGAAATCAGTTGTAGCAATGTTGACAGAATTTAATAAGATTTCAATCCCTTTATTCTGGATTTTACCCACGTTTGAGGTCACCTGAGAGAAACCGGAGGTAGTCGGGATCTTCTGATTCAGAATTAAATCATTAGTTTTTCTATCATATAATTCTACACTACCCGAAATACGATTACCGAATAAACCAAAGTCTAAACCAAGGTTCAACTCTCTACTTCTTTCCCAACGCAAATCTTTATTGCCGAGGTTAGACGGAGCAAAACCATAGGCAGCAGTACCATCAAAATCATAGCCTGTGTTTAAAAGTCCGGCTTGCGTGCTGTACGGATTTACTGTTGAGTTACCCACTTCGCCATAGCTCAGTCTTAATTTCAGATTTGAAAGAACTTTGACACGTTGCACAAATGATTCGTCAATTAATCGCCAGGCTAAAGCCACTGAAGGGAAGAAGGCCCATTTATTACCTGCAGCTAATTGAGAAGCCCCATCTGAACGGCCTGTTAGAGTTAAAAGATATTTATCCCGGAAAGTATAATTCAAACGACCCATGTACGATGATAGCGAACGCTCCACTAAAGAACTACTAAAAGCGGTGATAGTCCCGGTGTTGATAGCGTACCAGTCTGAGTCAAAAGGCAAATCTTTGGCTGCGATAGAAGAGGTTTCATTACGTTGATAAAAAGCACTTTGCAAACCTGTCAGGTTGATTTTATGTCTGCCCAGTTCCAGATTATAAGTAATGATATTATCAAGTGTATAGCTTCCTAAGATACGATTATCTAACTGTGTTCTTGGTTTGGCTCCAATCTGAGCTTTAGTCCATGTTCCTCTGAAATCCCCCAGTTTTGTTGTGGTATAATTAGAAGATAAAGACGAGCGAATGCTCAGACCTTTAATGGGGGAGTACTCCACATAAGCATTAGCCATAATGCTCGAAACCGTTGTTTGCAATTTCGATTGGTTAGGGTCAACATCACTCAATGGGTTAGGTACCTGCTTATCATTAATACCCATCCAGAATGCTGCGCCGTTTACATTAAGGTCTTGGTTTTCAGAGGGATTAGTTAAGTCTGAATAATATGCAACACCCGTAGGTCTTGCACGATACGCCCCTCTTAAAGACTCCTGCGAACCCAGATTCTGGATTGAATAAGTAGCGTAAGACGTAAACCCAACTTTAAAATGCTCGCCTAATTTGCTATCAAGCCCGGCATTAAGGTTATATCTTTTAAAATTAGTACTTAATACATTACCATCTTCGTTGAGAAATCCACCTGAAAAACGATAAGTCGTTTTATCATTACCACCTGCCAGGCTTAAATTATGACTGGTCTGTACACCCGGAGCAGTAATTAAGTCAACCCAATCGGTTGATTTACCATTCTTGATATTATCTAATTCTATTGTAGTAAATTTAGCTTCGGCAGCTCCCTCTAAGATTCTGTCGGTATAGGTAGCTTTATAAAACTGTTCACTATTCATTAATTTAGGTAAGCGTGCCGGAATTTTCACGCCTACATAGCTATCATAACTCACTCTTGGCTTGCCAGATAACCCTTTTTTAGTAGTGATAATAATAACCCCATTGGCGCCTCTTGCTCCGTAGATAGCAGTTGAAGAAGCATCTTTCAACACATCCATTGATTGAATGTCGTTTGGATTCAGGTTATTAATATCACCCCCCATCAACCCGTCTATTACAACTAAGGGAGCCGTAGAGTTATTGATGGTATTTTCACCTCTGATCGTAATATTATAAGAACTACCCGGACGGTTATCTGCTTTGGTAACAGTTGCACCTGCTACCTGCCCTTGCAAGGCTTTTGAAGCCAGAACCGGATTGGCTCTTGTGATGTCTTTGGTCTGAACAGAAGATACTGCGCCTGTTAAATCACTCTTTTTTTGCTCACCATAACCTACCACCACAACTTCATCAAGGGCTTTATCATCTGGTAATAGCTTTACATCAATCATTGTTTTGTTGCCAACAACAATTTCCTGTGTAACATAGCCCACATAGCTAAAAACCAGAATAGTAGATTCATTTGGTACATCTAAACGAAAAACGCCTTCTACATCAGTAGTAACGCCTTTATTGCTTCCTTTCATTACCACACTCACTCCCGGAATGCTCTCTCCTTTTTCATCAGATACTTTTCCCGAAATAATCTTTAGAGGTTTCTCTTCTTCAATAGGTGTACTTGGTAATATCAGTTTAGGCTCTTCTACCAGACCAACCATTTCTTTATAAAGCAATATCTGTTTACCATTTACTTCAAAAGAGATTTGCAGAGGCTTACAGATTTTCTCTAAAACCGTTTTCAGGGTTTCGTTCTTTGCTTCAAAAGAAACCTTCTGACCGATGTTTATTTCTCTCGGGTTATAAACAAATTTCACTTTTATAGTATGCTCAATCATATTAAGCATAGATTTCAGGTTATCATTAGACGCCTTAACACTTATTCTTTGTTCAAGAACCTCTTGTCCTCGGGCTGTGTGGGCATATGAAATGCCTAGTCCAATCAAGCTTAATAATATTTGTATAAAGGAAACCCTCATAAGTTTCTTTAAAAATTGGGGGGAGAAAAACTCTTTCATCAGAATGAGATAAAATTTAGGGTTAATATGTTTTTTATCAAAGGATGGATAGAAAATTTTATTTTTTCCCGAAGAAAAAATCAACAGCAGTCTAGCCACTAAGAACACTTAGTGATAGCGATGACGAGCAATCTGAGGGTAATTCAAACGGATTACTTGAAGGGTTACTAGGGTAAAGGGTGCCATTCATAGAGAATCGTGGTTTTATCTATAGATGGCAGGGAATTGTTGCAGATACTTGTTTTTATTTAAATTTTTTTTGAAATAATGCAAAAAACTCCTTTTTAACAGCCGTTGCTATGTATAACTATCTGAGCATCAACTATTTCGTAGCTTGAATGAGTGATTTTACAAATGAGATTTAATTTCTCATAAAGCGACTCGTCAGATAAAGAGGCCGTTAAATAACAGTTCTCCATGTTTTTCTCATCGTAGATAATATGAATGCCGTAGGCTTTTTCCAATTGTTCAAAAACTTTGGCAATGGGGGCTTCGTCAAATACAAAACTTTCAGGCGCTTCGGCAACCAGGAGTTCAGGTTTTTTGCTGATTGATTTGAGTAGACGGGCATCGGCAATAGAATAATCAATGGCTTGATTGGGTGTCAGGATAATTCCCTCCAGTTCATTATTTTTATGAAGTTTGGCTTTTTCAAGGTCTTCACGGTTGTATACTGAAACCTTTCCTGTACGCACTTCAACTTTGACGTTCTTCTCTCCGTCAAATGCTTTTACCATAAAACTTGTTCCTAAAACCTGCGTAGAAATATAATTGGTATAAACCCAAAATGGTCGTTTAGGAGTTTTGGTGATATTGAAGAAAGCCTGGCCCACGAGATATACTTCTCTTGCCTCATCAGAAAACTGCTTAGGATAACGGACTCTACTTTTAGGATAAAGCATAATAACACTGCCATCTTCGAGTTTTATGTTTTGAGTTTCCGTTTCCTTGTTTTCTGTTTCAATATAATTGGTAGTCAGGCTTGGGTTAATTTTTTCAAGAAAAGCCATTTGTTGTTTCTCAGAATAATACCTTAATCCGAAGAATCCAATTCCTAAAATAAGAGCTATGGACGCAGCAATTTTGAATACCTGAGTTTTCCAGAACGGAATCTTAACTACATTTTCCAGAACTATTTTAGCTGTAATTATATCTAATTCATCATCATCTAATGCTATATCTTTTTCACGCAGAGCCAATAGAAATGCTTTGGCCGAATTGATTTGCTCAACGCAGTCGGGATTCTGAGCCATCCAATTGGTCCAGAATAATTCAGTTTTGTTGTCTGGATTGAGAACCCATTGCCGGAATGATTCATCTCGACTAAAGTCTTCAAAGCTATAGTTACGGTATTCTAAGTTCATCAGCGAAAAAGAAGTAATATTTATAGATGACAATAGATGGTTTTAAATACTGCTTTTGGAGAATATTTTTTTACAAAATAAAATTTAACAGAAACAAATAGTGGATAAAAAGCCCCGACCAATTCTCCCGGATGGTCTGAAATGCCACTTGCATAAGGTTAGAAACTGACTGAGAATTAATACCCATAATCTGGGCAATCTCGTCGCGTTCCAGGTTCTGGTAATACCTCAGATAAATTACCTCTCTTTGTCTTTTGGGTAATGAATTTAGTAACTTTGAAATTTTCCTGATGTTTTCCTGCGTGATTTCCTCTTCGATAATCTGTAATTCGGGCGAAAATTCTACAAAATTCAAATCGTTTTCAATATCAATAATCTCGCTTTCATGATTGATTTTCTGGCGAACACTCTCACGTAATATCTTCTTACGGACAGAGCTTAACAAATATGCTCTCACGCTATCGGGTTGTGCTATTGTGTTTCTACGTGTCCAGATTTCAACGAAAACTTCTTGCACACAGTCTTTTACAAAATCTTCGTTACGAACAAACTTATAACCATAG
>CBIHRH010000262.1:0-7088 GCA_966212365.1 uncultured Emticicia sp.
CATTGATCACCTCTGTGATATCAGTCGTTCCTTCCCACTCACTTTTTAGTTTCTTGCGGGCATTCATCACCTCCCAGGTTGAATTTCCTACTACAACTACTAATTCATTAAATGTGCGGGTGTCGAAACCTTGTCTTTCAAAACCTTCCGGGAACACTTCAATCGAAAAAACATTCCTGATACCGGGCATTTTCAGCGCTTGCGAAGCATCAAAGTATTTTAATTTCATACCAAATGCCGGAGGGTGCTGAATCATGGCAATCAGCATTCCTTCTTGGCGATAGTCTATTCCAAACAAAGGCTTGCCTGTAACTATCTTTAAACCTTCCACATTTTTCTTTGAATTTCTGACAATTGAGAAGTCTTTAGGAGATTTCAATTTAATATCTTCCGGAACAGCTATTGTTGCAGCTTTAGAAGCCATTTCTCCATACTTTGCTGACTTGCCACTTGAATGGTGCAAAACCCCTGCCCTAGTGCTTATTTCTTCAACCGGAACACCCCATATTTGAGCCGCTGCCTCCCGAAGCATTTGTCTTGCTGATGCACCTGCATTTCGCAAAGGTTTCCAATATGACCTTACTGATTGACTACCACCTGTAAATTGTGAACCAAACTTCACATTATCATGCGGAGCCATTTCAACAATGACATTTTTCCAGTCTGCATCCAGTTCTTCTGCGACTATCATGGGTAATGAGGTCATTACATTTTGCCCGAATTCAGGGTTCGGACAAATGATTTTTATGACATTATCAGGTGTAATTTGTATATACCCATTGATTTGGCTCCATTGCTCAGACAAATTCATCAGCTCAGCTTTATCGGCAGGCTTAAAACTTGATAACCAGCTTATGCTCAGGAGCATACCTCCGCCCGAAAGCGCCGAGGCTTTTAAAAATGAACGTCTGCTATAAGTTGTTTTCATTTCTAATTCCAGTTAAAGTTTATTTTTTAGCCGCCGATTTGATCGCTTCCTTAATACGTAAATAAGTACCGCAACGACATATATTACCACTCATAAAAGCATCAATATCGCTGTCGCTTGGATTTGGATTATCTCTCAATAAAGCAGCTGCACTCATCATTTGCCCTGCCTGACAATAACCACATTGAGCTACATCATGTTCCAGCCAGGCTTTTTGTACCGGATGGTCGCCTTTAACAGATAGACCTTCGATAGTGGTGATTTCCTGTTTGCCAACTGCCGAAACCGGAAGCTGGCAAGAACGAACCGCGGTGCCATTCAGGTGTACAGTACAAGCACCGCACATGGCCACGCCGCAACCAAATTTAGTGCCTTGCATATCCAAATGGTCGCGCAAAACCCAGAGAATGGGTGTAGATGGGTCTAAATCTACTTGCCGATTTTTGCCGTTAATTTTAAGGTTATATTTCGCCATACATTTAACAATTGTTAGAAGAGAATATTGGTCGAAACTATAATTCAGCACATTACAAGCGTTTCTAAATGAAATATATACACTTAAAGGTCAAAGCTCGATTTTAGAGGCCGATGTGTATATGCCAGATATATATCAAAGTAAATCTTTTATTTTTATCTGTGTAATGCGCTTTTATATTTCCAGAAAGAAAATATAAAATTAATAACCTATTCAGTCAAAAACTTACTGATTTCAAACAATAACTTACGATTTTCAAATAATGAATGTTTAATGATGTTCTGACTATTCCAGCATCTTCTCTCTTACCTTAAATTCTTCAATATCAATCAATGAATGATATTTTCTGACGAGCTCTTCATCAAATTCTGCTTTCAGGTTGATTCTGTTGAGCAGTTCTCGTTGATGTTCTAATAATTGTAAATAAACGTGTTGATAGCTTTTATACGGATGCTCTTCTGTTGGGTCTGTTTCTTCCAGTGTCTGGTTAAATAGCCTTAGTTCTATTCTCAATTTTTCGAGTAAGTCATTTAATTGTTTATCCTTCGCTCCATCGTCTTCATACTTTTTTTCTAAATGCTGAATTGAGTATTGCAGGATTTTCTTCTGGATGAGTATTTCCTGCTCATGCTCGGTCATAGTGGCAAATTTATCGGTCAAATGTACTCTTTTGATAAGCCAGGGGAGTGTAAGTCCTTGAAAAACCAAAGTCACTAAAATGACAATAAAAGTGATGAATAAAATGAGATTACGGTATGGAAATGGCTGATTATCGTTGGTAAGTAATGGGATGGAGAGTGCCGCAGCCAGAGACACTACGCCACGCATACCCGCCCAACCAAAAATAAGTGGAAGTCTCCATCCCGGATTAGCATCGGCTACTGTAATATAACGACTTACCCAGTGTGAAAACCACGAAGCCCCTAAAGCACATAAAAGCCGAACCACAATTAAGGCAAAAGAAATAGCCAGGCCATAACCAATGGCCTCACTCAATTTAGTATCTCCTAATTGCTCAACGATTGAGGGAAGCTGCAACCCAATCAAAAGAAAAACCAAGCCATTCATTACAAAAACCAAACTACCCCATACATTTACGCCTTGAATCCTGCTTGCATAGGAAAGTATTCTTTGCCGTCTGCTTGATAAGAAGAGCCCACCACTTACTACTGCCAGTACGCCCGAAAAATGGAAATATTCTGCAAAATAATACATACAATAGGGTGTAATAAGAGTCAGAACAATCTCAATGCTTGGGGTAGTAGGCAGCCAACGATGTATGCCATAGAAGACTAATCCGACTAAAAGCCCAATAAGTACGCCCATGAATACTACTAAAAAAAAGCTTGCAGCAGCCTCCTGGAAGTGAAACTGACCTGTGAGTATAGCCAATAAAGCAAAGCGGAAAATAATTAAAGAGGAGGCATCATTCAATAAACTTTCTCCTTCTCCAAGGCTTAATAATGATTTGGGAACTTTTAACCGCCGCATAATGGTAGAGGAAGAAATGGCATCAGGTGGTGAAACAATTCCGCCTAAAAGGAAACCATGCGCTAAGGTAAAGCCGGGAATAAGCACTACTGAAAATAAAGCGATAACACCGGCATTAATAATTACTACTAAAAAGGCAAAGCTCATGATTACTCTCCTCCACCGCCAGAATTCTTTCCAGGATACCTGCCAGGCAGACTCATATAATAATGGAGGGAGAAAAATAAAGAAGATTAAATCAGGATGAACAGTAACGTTAGAAAATATGGATAAAAAACTAACTGCCAGACCACCTAAAACCAACACAATAGGGTAGGCCAAACGAAGTTTGTTGGCCACCATAACCAATGCCAGGATAATCAGGATAAGGTAAACATACTCAATAAACTGGTCGTGCATAGAAGAATCTGATTTGATAGCTAAAATTAATAACAAGAAGTTTAAATATGCTAGCACCTGAGAAAAAATGGCATAAATATTCTAACCTCAGGCATGAAAGAGGTACAAATCGAATAAAAGTAATTTAATGAATCAGTTATATGTAATGGAGAAGTAATAAAAACCGCCTACACCTGGCCCTGCCAGAAAGTTGCTATAGTATTTATTCAATACATTGGTTGAAGCCAGTTTAAAATTCAGCCTCCAGCCTGGAACCCGATAAGATAACTGAACATCTACATTGTGTATAGCAGGTACTTCACCAGTGGCTAAAGAGGATTGCCAGATGTATTTATCCTGGCACCTATAACTAATAGAAAAGCCGATATTTTTAAACAAATCCGGATTTTGTAGAGCTATAGTGCTTATCCATTTGGGAGTGTTAAAAGCCTCTTCCAGGCCATCTCCTGAATCTTTTCTTTGCAAAGTAGCATAAGACATGTTGCCAATAACCAAAAAGTTTTTATAAAATCGATATCTCATGCTTATACTTGAACCATAGATATGCACTGCTGCTTTGGAGTTTGTCCAGAGACGATAACGGCCTTGTGTATTTCTATTGTTCAGATAAATAACAATAGAATCCGGATTCTGAGATTTAGGGATATTGGCTTCTACCTGTGCCATGAAATTACGGTAGTGGTTATAATAGAAATCAACATCAAAAAACAGACGTTTTTCTAAGAAATAACCTTTATAACCCAATTCAAAACTTTGAACTTTTTCAGGTTGTATATAGGTATAATCATTCTTTTTTAATAACCCTGCATTTTGTTTTATGGCTTCATTCACACTCATGCCCTGTGTATTAACAGCTGCTATAACAGCAGACTGAAAAGCATCTACAGAAGTTTTAAAGTATGAATTTTCAAAGATACCGTCAGACATGATACGTAGCCCTCCTACCCGTTTCACACCTCCGCTATTTACGTTTGAAAAAGCTTCAAACAAACTCGGGAAACGATAGCCATTCTGATAAGATACCCTTAAATTGAGCTGAGGTGAATTGGAAAATACACTGGCAAACCGATAATTGAACTGAGGGTCGAAATACTGATTTTTATCTATTCTGATAGATGACACTAATTTTAGTTTATCAGCCCACATATTTTTAGTCGCTTGCAAGAAACCACCTGTTTTATTATAAGAAATATTCTTGCCTGCATCGGTAGGATTAATAAAATAATTACCATCAGGGTATACCCAATAGTTGCGATAATCAAATCCGGCCAATAACTGAATATTGGTTTTATCTCTGAAATTACCCGGTAACGCTTTAGTCAGGTCTGCTTGTCCATCCGTATGAAACATCCATGTGCGCACTTGCAATGCTGCCCCTGTATCCCAGTTATTTATTTTTCTTAATTTTTCTATAAGTGCATCAAATTCAGCAGTTTTGGGCCGTGGTCGGTTCTTATCTGCATCTGATCTCGCTTGCTTAAGAGCAGTTGCCTCAGGCAAACCATTCATGACTGACATATTAAAACTTTTGGTAAAATCGGTAAACCATACATCATCCGCCTTAAATGCTCTGTCAATGTTTTCAGCCATAGAACGGATATTATAAGAGTTGCCCGTATTTTCAGTGGTTAGATAACTTCTTACCTGAAAAGTATTGTCTTTGTACTGAATCGAATGTTGAGAGATACGATAGTCTTCTAATCTGAAACGATTAGTGCGTTGGTATAAATTATTAACAATTCCGTATCTAAACGTATATATCAACTCTGATTTGCTTGTCGGTCGGAAATAAACTGAGGCATCTGCTTTAAAATTACTGATACCAAAATCTGCTATTTCCTTTTCATAATAACCTGTACGCGCTACTGAATACCGTTTACCATTCAACGTAAGTGTTCTTCTATTAGAAGATTCGTTGCCATAAGAGTTGATCGGATCAATGGCTGGATTATCTGAGCCAAAAAGTTTCAAAGATGAGTTGCCATTAGGATTCAAATCGGTCTGATCATCCGAAATCCAGTCATAACCATTCAGGTAAAACAGATTTAGCTTAAAAGCCCATTTGGCATTCAACACTTTGGCATATCTTAGCGAACTTTCATTTAATAGTTTGGAGGTAGCATCAGGGCTATTCAGATGATTAAATCCATTCTTTTGTTGATAGCTCAGACCATCCTTATCGAAAGGAGACAAGGAATAAAGGTTCACCATGCCATTGAGTGCATTTAAACCCCATAATGCCGAAGCTGAACCCAGAATCACTTCTACATGCTCTATATCTAAATCGGTTGGCGTTAAAGCAGAGGCAATAGCAGCACCTATGTGTGGCGCCTGATTATCAATTCCATCTACCAATTGTACAAAGCGCACATTGGTTGGGTTTGCAAATCCCCTTGAATTATATACTTTAAAGCCCAGGCTAGAAGTCATTAATTGAAGCCCCTTTATATTTTCAAGGGCATCGAAATAAGAACTTTGCGCAGAATTCTGAATGGTTTTCTTATCTAAATATTCTATACTGATGGGAGATTTTACAATGTCTTCTGGGGTTCTTGATGCCGAAATTACAATTTCATTCAATGCTCTTACGGTATCTTTTTCTATGGGTTCCTGAGTAAAAGCTGTAAAACAAGATATGAATACAAACGTAAAAGCTGTAAAGAATCTCATCATGAAAAAAGCGTTATATTTTTAGAAATATAACGCTTGTATTTCAAAAAGTAAAATTATTTTTACAATCCTGTTGATTTCTCCATCGCTTCTGTGTAGCGAGTACCTTTTACTTTAATATGTGCCGAAGCATTTTCGATTTCCTGCAATTCTGCTGCTGTTAGCTGAATTTCCGTCGCACCGTTATTTTCGGTCAGGCGATGGATTTTTGTGGTGCCTGGTATCGGCACAATCCAGGGCTTTTGCGCTAATACCCATGCCAGAGCTATTTGCGCAGGGGTAGCGTTTCTTTGCTGAGCGAACTGATTTAATAAATCCAACAAGGCTTTATTGGCTGTACGTGCTTCTTCGGTATACCTTGGAAGTATATTCCGAATATCTCCTTCGGCAAATTTCGTAGTTTCATCAATTTTTCCGGCTAAGAAACCTTTGCCTAAAGGGCTGAATGCGACCAACCCTATTCCTAATTCTTCGATAGTAGGTATAATTTCTACTTCGTGTTGACGTGTCCAAAGGGAGTATTCACTTTGTAAAGCTGTAACCGGTTGTGTCGCATGTGCTTTGCGGATAGTACCCGCCCCTGCTTCTGATAGGCCGAAATGTTTTACTTTCCCTTCTTTGATTAACTCCTGTACAGTTCCGGCAACCTCTTCGATTGGCACATTCGGGTCAACGCGATGTTGATAAAAAAGGTCTAATACTTCTACTCTTAATCTTTTGAGGGATGCCTCTGCCACTTTTTTAATATTATCCGGCCGGCTGTTTACTCCCGACATCTTTCCATCCTGAATATTGAAGCCAAATTTGGTTGCAATTGTTACTTTGCCCTTGAAAGGTTCTAAAGCTTCACCTAGTAATTCTTCGTTGGTGAAAGGACCATATACTTCTGCTGTATCAAAAAAAGTAACCCCTTGCTCTACGGCAGTATGAATCACTTTAATCATTTCATTTTTTTCACCTGCAGGTCCATATCCAAAACTCATTCCCATACAACCTAACCCCAAAGCCGAGACTTCCAGGTTGCTGTTTCCCAATTTGCGTTTTTGCATAGCTATTGTATTAAAAATTAAACTAATGGTATAAAAATTAACCGAGTGTTACTATATCTGGTAGTTTTTTACGAAA
>CBIHRH010000263.1:0-7050 GCA_966212365.1 uncultured Emticicia sp.
ATATCTTAGAGTGTACTAAAGAAAACAAGGAACAACGCCAGAATCGTTTCTTTGTGCAAGGCGACCCGGGTGCTATTTTGGTAGTGGAACTAGCTAATGATTCAATAGAAGAAATTCAACGATTAGCTACTGAAATGGAAGCCGAAATGAGAGCTAATAATTTAGGTTATCATTTCCCGATATTATTTGGAGAAGACACAAAAAAAATCTGGACTTTGAGAAAAGCAGGCTTAGGCTTACTGGCTAATCTACCTGGTGATGAAAAAGCAGTTGCCGTAATTGAGGATACCGCTGTAGATGTAAACGACCTGCCGGATTTTATTATTGATTTCAACAAGGTCTTAGCCGAAAATGGCATGTCGGCAGTACATTATGCCCATGCGGGTTCGGGAGAAATACACTTACGTCCGATTATCAACTTAAAAACCAAAGAGGGACATCAACAATTCAGATTAATAGCCGAAGAGATTTCGACTTTGGTTAAAAAGTATAAAGGCTCACTATCTGGCGAGCATGGGGATGGCCGATTGAGAGGCGAGTTCATCCGTCAGCAGATTGGTGAGAAAAACTATGCTTTAATCAAGGAATTAAAACAGGTGTGGGACCCACAGAATATCTTCAATCCGAATAAGATTGTTGATACCCCACCGATGGATAAATTCCTGCGCTATGAGGCAGGTCAACAAACACCGGAATTTAAAACGGTTTTCAAGTTTCATAATCAGGATATACTTCAACATGCCGAGCAATGTAATGGCTCAGGCGATTGCCGTAAGACAGAATTGAGTGGCGGGACCATGTGCCCAAGCTATATGGCTACCCGTAACGAAAAAGATACAACTCGTGCCAGAGCCAATATTCTGAGAGAAGTGCTGACAAAATCGGAAAAGCTGAACCGATTTGATAGCAAAGAGGTAAAAGAGGTGATGGATTTGTGTCTGGTATGTAAGGGCTGTAAATCAGAATGTCCGTCGAATGTCGATGTGGCAAAGTTGAAGATGGAGTTTTTGCAGCACTATAATGAAGAACATGGCGTACCGGTTCGCTCATGGTTGGTAGGTAATTACTCTAAAATGAGTAATATTGCTTCTTACGTACCCTGGGCTTATAATCTGGTTTTTGATAATGCCCCACTTCGCAAAATTGCTAACAGAGTAGTAGGTTTCCATCCTGAGCGTACTATGCCGCTTCTGCAAAAAGATACTTTGAAAAAATGGTATGATAAGCACATTGCTAAAACCATTGATAAGAATGCCGATAAGCAAGTATATCTGTTTTGTGATGAGTTTACCAACTTTAACGATGTTGAAATAGGTAAAAAGACAATATTCCTGTTACAAAAGCTAGGGTATCAGGTCATAATACCAGACCATGTTGATGCAGGTAGAGCTTACCTGTCAAAAGGAATGCTTAAAGATGCACAAAAACTGGCCAATAAAAATGTGAGTCTGTTAAAAGATGTCATCAATGAAAATACCCCATTGATTGGTATTGAGCCGTCGGCTATTCTTACATTCAGAGACGAATACCCGGATTTGGTGGAGGATGAATTAATCTATCACGCCAAAACTTTGTCTAAGAACGCATTAATGGTGGATGAGTTTATCGCCCGTGAAATAGATAAAGGGAATATCAAAAAAAGTAGCTTTACTGAAGAAAAAAGACTGATTAAATTACACGGTCATTGTCAGCAAAAAGCAGTTGCTTCGTTGACACCTACTAAAAAGATACTTTCGTTTCCGGCTAATTATGAGGTGCACCTCATTCCGTCAGGTTGTTGTGGGATGGCGGGTTCTTTTGGGTATGAAAAAGAGCATTTTGATATTTCGATGAAAATTGGTGAGTTGGTACTTTTCCCGACCGTTAGAAAACAACCTGAAGAAGTAATTATTGCCGCGCCGGGTACCAGTTGCCGCCATCAGATACATGATGGAACGGGCAGAACAGCCCTACACCCTGTAGAAATTTTGTGGGAGGCGCTGGTATAGTTTTTTAGTATTAGATTAGTATTAAAATTGTATTATTTTTTGAAAACGTTCTTTAGGATAGGATTATCTTGAGAAAATATATTTTTAGTATCCACACAAGTATTTGATTTACAGTCTGTTGACAGATTAAATTTGATATTTTTTTTGAACTCAAATTTACAAAAGAAAGTTTTCTTACGTATGTTTGATGGTTATTTAGGATACAAAGAGTAAGAAATGAGTAATCGTACACTATTAAGTTTAGAATTAGCAACCCCTGAAGATGATGAGAAACCTGTTTACTTAGCCGGGAATTTTTGTGATTGGTATCCCGATTTGACAGAGTTTGAAATGGAAAAGGTAGGTAAAGGTAAATATAGGTTCAGTTTTTCGCCAGAAAAGAATCTTCCTGAGAAGATAGAATATAAATATACACGAGGCGGCTGGGATTTTGTGGAATTAGATTCCTATGGAAACTCTCCGGCTAATCGTGTGATTACAAAAAAACAAGGGAATGTAAAGGATTATGTGCCTTTCTGGCGTGAAGATGGCTCAACGGCTTCTATTACTCAATTGATGCCTAAAGTACAGGTAGTCTCTGAGAGTTTTACTATTCCGCAGCTAGGTACAACCCGTGCCATTGATATTCTGTTACCCCATGATTACGAGCAAAATACTGATAAACGCTATCCGGTACTATACATGCAGGATGCACAGAATCTGTATGGCGAAGGTTCAGAGTATGGTAATTGGGAAATAGACAAACGCCTGTCTTTATTGGCTAAACAGGGTAAAGGTGATGTAATTATTGTAGCAATTGACCATGGCGATAAAGATCGCTTTAAGGAGTATTCTCCATATATGGTTGAGAAAAAAGGCAAAGGTATGGGTATGAAATATGCCAATTTTATTGTGCGTACACTAAAACCCTATATTGATAAAAATTATAGAACCAAACCCGAAGCACAGTTTACCGGCATCGGTGGTAGTTCAATGGGTGGTTTAATTAGCCTTTATGCAGGTCTGATGTATCCTGAAACTATTGGTCGTCTGATGGTATTTTCGCCATCGCTATGGGTATCAACCAAGATATATTTTGATATCACTGAATTTTTTAACCCTGTTAATACCAAAATCTATTTATATGGTGGTGGTAAAGAGGGAGCAACGATGATTCCGAGTGTAAAGAAAATCAAAGACACTATTGAGAACCAACGTTGGAGTAAAGATAAAGTAGATGTAACGCTTTCGCTCGATTCGAGAGGAGAACATACCGAAAAGCGTTGGGGACAAGAATTCTCCAAAGCCATAGAATGGCTTTTTTATTAAGATTTTTAATCATTAGATAGTACCACGATTGATACTGAATGAAAATTTGGTGTGAGTTGTGGTATATTTGTTTAATCAGCATACCAGATAATAATTGAACCATAGAAAGACATGAAAATCAATATATCTCATCAATTAAATGCACCACAGGCTATTGTTTATCCTCTGATAGACAACGAGAAGTTAACCGAAAACCTTTCAAAAATTGCTCGTCAGGCTGGACTTAACCCAGAAGTTTTACAACAGGATTTTAAGGCGGGGTTGAAAGAAATAACCACACTCTACCCTGCCAAAAAAGGACTTGAAAAGATATATCTGATAGGTTTAGGTAAAGCACCAAAACCGATGGATTTCATTAAGGTATTTCGTTCATTTTTCTATCAGAATAAAAAGAAACTACCAACTTCAATAAGTATTGACCTCAAAACAAGCAAGTTAGAAAGTAGTATCGAATATGTGGTGAATGGCGCTTGTCTGGCTGAATATGAGATAGGTATCTTTAAAACGGATAAAAAAGAAGAAACCAATTTCTTCTCAGCTGAATCAACACTAAGTATCTATGTAGCAGAAAAAGGTATAGAAAAAGCACAATCTTTGGCACAAATTGGAGAAGAAACAGCTAAAACCCAGATCAGAATCATGACCTTGGTAGATGCCCCAGCCAATAAAAAATACCCTGAAAAAATGGTAGAATATGCCCTGAAAGCAGGTGAAATGTATGGGTTTGATGTAAAGGTTTTTGATGAAAAAGAATGTGAGGGGTTGGGTTTAGGTGCACTATTGGCCGTAGGCAAAGGGAGTACAGAAAATCCACCGAGATTTATTGTATTAGAGTATAATCTATCAGTGTTGGCTGATAAACCTTTGAGAAAAATAGGTTTAGTAGGCAAAGGAGTAACATTTGATACAGGAGGCGTTTCTATCAAAGGGGCTGGTAGTATGAGTTATATGAAATCTGATATGGGTGGAGCAGGTGCCGTTTTAGGTACAATAGAGCTAGCCGCCAAATTAAAACTACCTGTGCATCTGATAGGGGTAATTCCTGTTACAGAAAACTGTGTAGATGGTAATGCCTTGAAACCAAGTGATGTTATTCATACCTATTCAGGTAAAACCATTGAGGTAATTGATACCGATGCCGAAGGACGCATCATTTTAGCAGATGGATTATCTTATATCAAGAAAAATTATGAGCCGGAGATAATCATTGATTTGGCAACCTTAACCGGAAACTGTATTGCTGCTTTGGGCTATAATGCTGCAGGATTATTATCTAACAATGATGATTTAGCCAACCAATTATTTGAAACCGGGCAATTAAGTGGAGAAAAACTTTGGCGCTTGCCTTTATGGGATGATTACAAAGACATGATGAAGTCAGACATTGCAGATGTGAAAAACCTTTCTTCTTTACCCATAGCCGGAGCCATCACAGCTGCTAAATTCCTGGAAATTTTTATTGATGGCCATAGCAATTGGGCACATTTAGACATTGCCGGCATGGCCTTTGGTGACTCTGAATATGGTTCTATGAAATCGGGTACTGCTTTTGGGGTGAGGTTGTTGACTACGTGGTTAAGGGGATTGTAGTTTATCATCTCTATTTGCTAATTTCTTAGTACTCTTTCTATATTTTTCATCAGATTTCCTTATTTTTGGTCATAACCTAAACTGAATCTGATGAAAAATATTTATTTACTCCTTCTCCTCTTTATCTTATCTCCTGCACTTGCACAAAAGAAAAAAATAAAAGCTGTAGCTCCTGTCGATACGCTTAAACAATTCGATACTTTCGTAGATAGAATGCTTGCTGAATGGGCGGTACCAGGTACAGCTTTATGTATTGTAAAAGATGGTAAACTACTATATGCCAAAGGCTATGGCGTAAAAGATATTAAAACCAATGCGCCTGTCACAGCTAATACGCTATTCGGCATTGCTTCCTGCTCCAAATCGTTTACTGCGGCTTGTTTAGCCATCTTGGTAGACGAAGGCAAATTAGATTGGAATAAGCCCGTAAAAGAGTACATGCCAGATTTTCAGCTATATGATGAGTATGCCACACGCACTCTTACTGCCCGTGATCTGGTTTCTCATCGCTCGGGCCTACCACGCCATGATTATGTATGGGTTTCAGCACCACTTAATAGAAAAGAAATGTTTGACCGTTTGAAGTATCTACCACTTAATAAACCCGTTTACGCCCAATATCAATACAATAACCTGATGTATATGGCAGCAGGTATATTGATTGAACGCTTATCGGGCAAAACATGGGAAGAATTCATGAAGGAGAAAATTCTTGACCCCATAGGCATGAAAACTACGGCTTTGACTTACCCTGAAATGTTGAAAAATACAGACTATTCTCTTTCATATGATGATGAAAAGAACCTAGGAAAAGAGGCAGGATTTGACAGCAATGTAGATGGTATCGGCCCTGCCGGAGCCGTAAAAGCGAATGTAACAGAGATGTCGAACTGGTTATTATTACAACTAAACAAAGGCAAAGTAGGTGATAAAGTAATTGTTTCAGAAAAAAACCTTAACGAAAATCATACTCCTTTAGCAGTAGTACAACCCGCCGAAGCCAAGTATCCTGAATTGGGTTTTGGTA
This sequence comes from uncultured Emticicia sp., assembly GCA_966212365.1. Classification (GTDB taxonomy): domain Bacteria; phylum Bacteroidota; class Bacteroidia; order Cytophagales; family Spirosomataceae; genus Emticicia. The sequence goes on from CBIHRH010000263.1 coordinate 5,914, forward strand.
CGTATGGTATGGGTTGGACAATCAATACTTATCGTGGGCATCAGCGCCGCCAACATGGTGGGTCTATTGAGGGCTATCGTTCGCAAATGACCGTTTTCCCGAATGATAATCTGGCCATATTTATCACAACAAATACAGGTGTAGTAGGCTATAATTTTGTAAGTACTATTACCAATTATATAGCTGATACGTATTTAGAAAAGAACCTAATAGACTGGAACAGCCGATTAAGAAAGGACTTTCTGGAAGCCAAAGAGAAATCAGCCAAAGCAAAAACAGACAATGAAAACCAGCGGCAAAAAGATACTAAACCTACCCATGCCTTAGCCAATTATGCAGGTACTTATGAACATCCTGCTTATGGTACATTGACAATAAGCACCGATGGAGATTCATTAAAAGCAGATTTCCATACCGAGAAAATCCGGTTGCGTCACTATCATTATGATATTTTTGAAGCTTTAGGTGATTGGGAGAATACCAAATTTAAATTCCTGATGAATGCCAAAGGTGAGATAGACAGAATTGCCTTAGAAATGCCAGCCGCCACAATGGATATTGAATTGAGAAAGAAATAATTCATACATATATCATAATCTGCTAAAAGACGCATCAGACATTCTGACGCGTCTTTGTATTTTATTCAAGGGAAGCATCTATTTTATCTACAGGTTTTCCTGTATTTTGCTGTACTTTCTTGCAAATCGCCGCTTTAATCTGCTATTTTTACTTGTACCTCCTACTCTCAGTCGTTTATGAAAAAACTACTCTATTGCCTGTTTTTTATCAGTTTATCTTTCAAAGGGATTGCCCAAAATCCCTCGCTGGATTCATTGATTGACCAGATTCATACTTTAAGTAAGCAAAGCCCCACTGTTCAACTAGACACATTGATTATAGCTAATTTAAGTTTGTTAACTGAACGTGCCATTAATCTGGCAGATAAGCGGGCAGATGCATTATTAGATTCGTTGGGACGCTTTACCCGGAAAGTGAATTGGTTGAAAGGCAAAGGTCTTTATAGCAGAGCATCAGGTAAAAAACAAGACCGGACTGGTAATTACACCGAAGCGTTGAAATTATATGCAATAGCAAGTGAAACCTTGATAAAAGCAGGTGGCGACCCTTATGATTTAT
>CBIHRH010000264.1:0-7038 GCA_966212365.1 uncultured Emticicia sp.
AATGTATGGCTAGGTACAGATGGAGGGGGGTTAAGCTATTTCGACAAAAAGAAGAGCACTTTTACCACCTACAAAAAACAGCCTTCAAACCCTAATAGTATTAACTCTGACTTTGTGGTTTCGGTAGCACCTATAGATAAAGATCTCCTGGGTGTTGGTCTATATTTAGGAGGTTTCGATTTATTCAATAAAAAAACGGGACAGTTTACTCATCACATGCCAGACAGAAACAATACCCGAAGTATTTCTTCTGAAAGTGTATATGCCATACTGAAGGCAAGAGATGGTAATGTTTGGATAGGTACGTTGAGTGGCGGACTTAGCTATTTTGATAGAAAAACCAATAGTTTCACTAACTATTTACACAATCCCAAAGACCCGAATAGTATAGGAGGCAATTTTGTGCGGGCTCTTTATGAAGATGAGAACGGCACTTTATGGGTGGGTACTGATAATAGTTTAGATGCTTTTGAGAAGACCACTAAGAGATTTACCCACTTCAAGCATAGCAACAATGATAAGAATAGCATCATTAACAACAATGTGCAGGTAATAGAAGAAGCCGGAAAAGGATATCTATGGGTAGGTACAACTGATGGTTTATCATTACTCAATTTGAGTACGAGGAAATTTGAAAATATTAATGAAAAAGATGGTTTGCCTAATAATGTCATTAATGGTATATTAAAAGATAAAAACGGAAACCTCTGGATAAGCACCAACAAAGGAATTTCTAAATATACGCCTTCTACTAAAAAATTCCGTAATTACGGCCTCTCTGATGGCTTGCAGGGAAATGAATTTAAGCCCGCTTCTGCATTCCAGACAGCTGACGGTGAGATGTTTTTCGGTGGCCCTGATGGGTTAAATACCTTTTACCCTGATAGCATGAAAGATAATACTTTCATACCCCCTGTCCGCATCACTGATTTCCAGATTTTTAACAGAACGGTTAATATTACCGACAAAGACTCTCCGCTCACAAGCACCATCAGTGAAACTAAAGAAATTACGCTTACACATGAGCAGTCGGTCTTTTCGTTTGAATTTTCAGCTTTGAATTATACTTTATCCAGAAAGAATCAATATGCCTACAAATTAGAAGGCTTTGATAAAGACTGGAATTATATAGGAAGCCGACGGTCGGCCACTTATACCAACCTCGACCCAGGCACTTATACTTTCAGAGTAAAGGCCTCGAACAACGATGGTGTCTGGAACGAGGAAGGAACCTCCATAATCATCACAGTACTACCTCCATTCTGGGAAACCTGGTGGTTCAGAACATTATTGGTTGCGAGTATTATAGGTTCTGCTATAGGTTTTTATCGGTATAGAATGGGTACAATAAAAGCCCGGAATGAGAAGCTGGAAAAGCAGGTTGAAACCCGAACAGCACAACTACGTAAATCGACCGAGGAAGAATTGAAAGCCAGACAAGAAGCTGAAAAAGCAAATCTTGCCAAAAGTATCTTTCTGGCAACTATGAGTCATGAGATACGTACGCCTCTGAATGGCATTATCGGTATGACCTCCCTGCTTGAAGAAACTGAACTGAATGAAGAACAAAGAAACTATACCGATACCATACATACTTGTGGAGAGGGTCTATTGACAGTTATCAACGATATTTTAGATTTTTCTAAAATTGAGTCAGGCAATATGGAATTAGATGTCAGGGATTTTGACCTAAGACATTGCATTGAAGAAGTACTGGATATTTTTGCCGAAAAGGTAGCCAAATTGAACATTGACCTACTGTATCAAATTGACTGGGATGTGCCAATGCAAATTATAGGAGATAATCTGCGTTTGCGCCAGGTGCTATTAAATCTTATTGGCAATGCTATTAAGTTTACACATAAAGGCGAGATTTTTATCAGGGTATTTTTAGTTAAAACAGAACCAAACGGGCAAGTCGAATTGGGCTTTCATGTAAAAGATACGGGTATTGGTATCCCGGCTGATAAACTTGAGAAGTTATTCAAGGCATTCTCTCAGGTTGATTCATCTACGACCCGTAAATATGGCGGTACCGGTTTAGGGCTTGTAATCAGCGAAAAACTCATTAAATTAATGGGTGGCGATATTAGCGTAAGAAGTGAAGTCGACAAAGGCACGATATTTACTTTTACCATTAAAACCGAAATAAGTTTGGTAAAAATATCTCCTCTACCTTTTAATCTGGAGGTTTTAGAGAACAAGAAAGTTTTAGTAGTTGATGATAACCTTACTAATCTAAGCATTTTTAAAGGGCAGTTAGAGCAATGGAAGATGATACCGACCCTTTCTTCTTCTCCTAAAGAAGCATTGGCCTTGATAAAAGACAATACCAGTTTTGATATTATCATTAATGATATGCAAATGCCTGAAATGGACGGGATAGATTTAGCCTTAGCTATTAAAAAAATAGCACCAAAAATCCCTATCATGCTTTTGAGTTCTATCTCAGATACTTTCTACAAAGAGCATCCTGATCTATTCTTTTCGGTACTTACTAAGCCCGCCAAACAACATATTCTTTGCAGGAATATCCACAATCAGATTATGTCGAAAGAGCAGCCGGTTGTAACTGAGAAAATTAAGGGAACAGCTACACAAAAGCTATCTGTTGAATTTGCAGTGCACTATCCGATGAATATTCTGGTGGCAGAAGATTATATTATGAATCAGAAACTGGCATTGAGGATATTGAGTAAATTAGGCTATGAAGCGGATCTGGCCGAAAATGGTATGGAAGTATTAGAAGCTATTAAACATAAAGAATATGATGTGATTCTGATGGATGTTCAGATGCCCGAAATGGATGGACTAAAGGCAACGGAGAATATCAGAACGCAGATGATTAATCAGCCTGTTATTATAGCTATGACAGCCAATGCACTTCAAGAGAGCCGTGATGAATGCCTGAGAGCAGGTATGGACGATTATATAAGCAAACCAATAAATCTAGAGTTTCTAGTGGCAGCATTAGAGAAATGGGGAACATTAATCAGGGAAAAAATCCAGAAAACCCTTGAATCAGAAATTGTATAATTGCCTATAGAGTGATATTGTGTCTGATAAATGCTATTACACATTCGTAATAGCATTTTTTATATCCTTCTCATTCATTACTGCCCTGATGGCATACGAATTTCTTTATCTAAAGCTATCGGACTACCCAGGTTAGGCGTTCCATCAATATTCCAGGTAAATGGTTGCATGCGAGGCGAGCGATGATTACCGCATCCCTGCCCTGTTTCTGGGTTTGCATGGTAGATTATCCAATGCTCTTTACCATCAGGAGATTTAAAGAATGAATTATGTCCGGGAGCAAATGCTTTACCCTCAGGATTCGCCTTAAAGATAGGTTCAGCTGTCTTTTTCCACGACGAAGCCTTCATTAAATCAGCTTTAACATCTGCTTCTAATAAGCCCAAAGTGTAGTGGTCAGTCCAGCAACCACTGGCAGAAAATACGATGAATATTTTTTTGCTATTATCTGATTGTCTTAAAAACTGAGGGCCTTCATTGACTACTGGTAAAGGCCCTGAGCCCATTTTCTCCCAACTAAATTCAGGAGTGGATATTTTTGTACGTTCGCCTTCAATCGCCCAGGGATTTTTCAGTTTGGCTATATAAATATTCTGGCTAACGTTTTCGGCTCCCTCCCAACCAGACCATATGGCGTATAATTGTTTGTTTACCTCAAAAATGCTCATATCAATCGCCCAACGATTAGTCGGGTCAGTTATCTGTCCTTTTAGTGTCCAGTTAGTAGTGGTTGGGTCAGCATCAGGGTTTTCTAATACCCACATCCGATGATTATCATTTTTACCATCATCTGCCGCTACATATATATACCATTTGCCATTCAGAAAATGTAATTCAGGTGCCCATAATTCCTTAGAATAATTACCTGTTGTAGGTGGTGTCCACACTATATGCCCCTCGGTTTTCGATAATTCGGCCAGATTTTTTGTTTTCCTGAGCGTAACATTCCTACCAGTAGAATTACAATAATAATAGAACCCATCTTTCCGAATCACCCAGGGATCAGGTCCGGTAGGTAAAAGTGGATTTTTAAATGTGGTCTGAGCCTGGCAAATACCCAAACTAATTGACAATAGCCCAATAGAAAACAGGCTAAAAAGGCGTATTTTAGACATGCTAAATGGTTTATGAATAAAGATTGAATAGTAAAAAAGCCATTGACAGGGCTTAAGAAAAGCTAAATTATAGCTAAGCTATATACTTATACAAATGCAGAGGAATTATTTTTTCGCCTTAGGGGAAAGGATATAAAAAAAGGCGGTTGAACCGCCCTTATACTAATGGTGTCCCTCGTCGGCATGTTTACGATCGTAGTTGTTTGCGAAGGTAAAGCCCAGGAAGATAAGACCGAGTATAAAGACAAATAAATCGCCAAATACCCAAAGGATTGTCATACATAATAAAAAGATTACTAGCGTAAGCCAGCTAGGAAGCTTTGCAGGACCTGAATGTTTTGCCATAATTTATCTTGATACGTTAGATTCTGCCCGCAAGTTAGGACATAACTCCCAAAATTGAAAATATTACTTAATTTTCTCGTAAAAAAACAAATTACCATCTGCCAATACAGAGCCGATTGGCGCAGGTTGGTACAGTACAAGATACTTTGGGGTCTCGGTAAAAGACATAAATGAATATGTTTTACTATCTTCAAAAATCAATTTATCTTTCTGATAAGTAGCTTTCTCATCTGTGCTGATACTTACATCTGATTTCTCTACTACTTTTCCGTCTTTCGTGCGAGTATAATTGCCTTTTGAAGCATTAAATGCCAAAATTTCTTCATAATTAGGTGTTAATTCTTTTGGGCCGTCATAAGATGGGAAACCAATACCTATTTTTACTAATTTCCATTCACCATTTATTTCATTTAATAGTGGGTTTGGTGCTGTGCTTTCGCAAGATGCTAAAAACAAGATAGTACAGATAACAATCAGTGTAGTTTTCATAATTTAATACAGTTTTTCATAATAGATTCATTATCAGGCGAAAAGGTTGGAATCTAAAAATCAAATTCTAAAATCTCCGGGTCATTCAATAAACTTCTGATAGCCTTTTCATGATTTTTTTCTGGTCCTCTTACAGTCCATGTTCCGCTTATCAAATCATTTGATTTGGTCTGCATATTCCGTTCAGCTTCCAATCCAAACTTTTCAAATTTATGCTCATAATGTTTCAACGTATCATTATTAAACTTGCACACAATGCGATAGGTACGAATCAGGTTTCTTTTCTTAATAATGTTCTGCATAGGCACAAGGCCATATAAAGCAAAAATAACCAGAGCCATAGCTACAAAGCCTGTTTCGTACAAACCATTGCCAAAGCCTACGCACATACCCAGAGCGGCTGTAACCCAGGCAGCAGCAGCGGTAGTAATACCAGTGATGCGCCCACTCGAACTATCTCTGAAAATAATACCCCCACCCACAAAGCCTATACCTGTAACAATGTTAGCGGCAATCCGTGAAGGGTCTGATCCTAACTTGACAGAAATAAGTGTAAAAAGCGTGGAGCCCACACAAATCAATATCATAGTTCGTAAACCGGCCGATTTACTATGATATTCTCTTTCAAAACCAATAATTGCTCCCGTACCCGCCGAAATCAGGAGTTTGATAACATCTTCTGTAATAAATTCTATAAACATGGTGTGTTGTAGGTAGCTAATGACACTAACAATTTAGCTTCCTGATTGTTATTGAATAAGATACGTATGGCAACCAACGATAGCTAAAAATAATATTTTAGTATTTCTCGGAAAACTTAACACAAATTTTTTGTATTTTCTGAATACTTTGGTTGTATTTGCAAATTATTTTAAAACACCTCCAAATAAAATCCTTATGAAAACTGATCTCAAACAAAAGGCCTCTGAAATTGCTGCTGCCTTGGCAGACGTGGTAAAAGGAGACACAACCAACAAAAAGATTAAAAAGGCCATCGATAAAACTGCTAAAAAACTAGCAAAAAAAGTAGCTAAAGTTAAAAAAGAAGCAGAAAAAGATAAGCAAAAAGAAGAAAAGAAAGCTTTAAAAAAGGTAGCTGAAAAATCGAAAAAAGACAAGAAAAAAGACAAAAAGAAAGACGAAAAAGCACCGGCAGCACCAAAGGCTGACTCGCCAAAGCCAACTCCTACCCCCGTTCCTGAAGCGCCAAAGGCAGTAGCGCCGAAACCAGCTCCTGCTAAACCTGCTGTTGAAAAACCAAAAGCAGTAGCTCCAAAACCAAAAGAAACAACCGCTTAAGATTAAAATTTATCTATCTCAGCATTCATGATTATTATCATAAAAAGGTGTAAATCCCTACTGATTTACACCTTTTCCTTTATACTTCTTTCAAACTCCGGCATATTAGCCCAAAAGGCTAATGAATTAATCATTACCGAAATCATGGCTGACCCTACTCCTACTAAAGGTTTGCCGGAAAAAGAGTATATCGAATTATATAATCGTTCTGATAGAACTATCAATCTCAGTCCATTAACCCTTTTTTATAATACCACATCTGTCAGGTTTCCTGACTTCTCTATTCAGCCTAAAGAATATGTAATTGTTACACATCGGAATAACAGCACAGAATTTCAATCTTATGGTAAAGTAATTGGGCTTACTAATTTCTCGCTCAACAATATGGGTTCTACTTTAATCTTAAAAGATGCCCAAAATAGTACCCTATTTTCTGTAACTTATACCGATAAATGGTATACCCAAGACAAAGCACAAGGCTTTGCCTTAGAAATGATTGATATAGATTTTCCATGTAAGGAAGAGGGCAATTGGGCGTCGAGTGAAGCTACTCTACAAGGTACACCCGGCAAAGAAAATTCTATTAAAGCTTCCCAACCTGATTTAACTCCACCAGGTTTAGTAAGATTTGAGCTAGGGAATACTTCTACTATAACATTGGTGTTTTCTGAAAAATTAGATAGCCTTTCAGCCGTAAGTACTGCTGCTTATACGATTGATAAATCATTGAAAATAGAAAGAATCAGCATAGAAA
>CBIHRH010000265.1:0-7038 GCA_966212365.1 uncultured Emticicia sp.
TTGGGTTATTCAAGACCAGCCAATACTTCTGAAAAAATAAAAGTAAACGGTTGGGCTATCGGTCTGAACTATTCTTTAGTAAAAGGCTTCTTTATCAATGCCAATATCGCTAATAACGAACTGAAAAGATTTGTACCAAGCCCTGAACAACAATATGCAGGCTTCAACACACCTGATTATCGTTATAATCTAGGTTTTGGTAAAAGAATCGGTAGTGGCGATAAATTTGGTTTCAATATCAACTTTAAACATCAGAATGATTTCTTGTGGCAGGCTAGCTTTAATTTACCAACAACAACCGGAGTACCAATCTTTACTAACACGACTGTTCCAGCTATCAACAATATCGATGCACAGGTTAGTATGAAACTTCCGGCCATGAAATCAATCATTAAATTCGGAGGTACAAATATCGGTGGTAAACCATATATGCAGGCTTATGGTAGCGCGTTAGTTGGCTCAATGTATTATGTAGCTCTATCTTTTGATGAGCTTCTGAATAAATAAGATTTTATTAATTTTCATAATTTTCTTTGGTTTAAGTTAAAAAGAGCTTCCGATTGGGGGCTCTTTTTTTATACTTCCCGATAGAAAATTCGATTTAATTATACATTTTTTCACATTCTGTGCATAACTTTACAACCGCATTTATTAATTAAACAAATAATCATGGATAAGATTAAAGTAGCAAACCCCGTTGTTGAATTAGACGGAGACGAGATGACCCGAATCATCTGGCGTTTTATCAAAGACAAATTGATTCTACCATATATTGATGTAGATATTAAATATTATGACCTTGGCGTTGAATATCGTGATGAAACCAACGACCAGGTAACTATTGATTCTGCTAATGCTATTAAAAAATATGGTGTGGGTATCAAATGTGCTACTATTACCCCTGACGAAGCGCGTGTAAAAGAATTTAATCTGAAACAAATGTGGAAATCACCAAATGGTACTATCCGTAATATCCTTGACGGTACCGTTTTCCGTGAGCCAATCGTTTGTCAGAATGTGCCTCGTTTAGTTTCTAACTGGACATCCCCTATCATTGTAGGTCGTCACGCTTTCGGTGACCAATACCGTGCCACTGACTTCGTTGTAGATGGCCCTGGTAAATTGACTATGAAATTTGAAGGTGAAGATGGTACTGTGAAAGAATTTGATGTATATAATTTTAAAGGAGGCGGAGTAGCTATGGGTATGTATAACACAGATGAATCAATCCGTGGTTTTGCACACTCTTGCTTCAATGTTGCCTTGAACAAAAAATGGCCTTTATATTTATCTACTAAAAACACTATCCTGAAAAAATACGATGGTCGTTTCAAAGATATTTTTGAAGAAATCTATCAGGCAGATTACAAAGCTAAGTTTGAAGCTGCAGGTATCGTTTATGAGCACCGTTTGATTGACGACATGGTAGCTTCTGCCTTGAAATGGAATGGTTCGTTTGTATGGGCTTGTAAAAACTACGATGGCGACGTACAGTCTGATTCAGTAGCGCAAGGTTTCGGTTCTCTAGGTTTAATGACCTCTGTATTGGTTACACCGGATGGCGAAACAATGGAAGCAGAAGCTGCACACGGAACAGTAACACGCCACTTCCGCGACCACCAGGCAGGTAAACCAACATCAACTAACCCGATTGCCTCTATCTTTGCATGGACTCGCGGACTAGAATTCCGGGGTAAAAAAGATGGTAATCAAGCGCTAATCGACTTCTGCCATGCTTTAGAAGAGGTTTGCGTTGAAACCGTTGAGTCTGGTAAAATGACAAAAGATTTAGCAGTTTGTATCCATGGTAACAAAGTAAACCATGGCGAACATTACCTATATACAGAAGAGTTTTTGGAAGCATTAGACCAAAACCTAAAAATCAAATTAGGTAAATAAGACTTTTCTTCTTACGGTGCCCCTTTTATACGCCTTGGCTCTTGCAGCCAGGGCGTTTTTTTGTCTGTATGGTATGATGTTTGCTCAAATTTTATCATACTTATTCGGACTAGGAGATGAAACAGCACATTTTAAGTTTTATATACTTTTGCTCCATTTTTTATGCCACACAAACCTTTGCCCAAACGGCCATACAATGGCAGAAAAGCATGGGTGGGAAAAATAATGAATATGCCTATGCTTCTACCCCCACTGCCGATGGTGGATATATCATAGTAGGCTCAACAAATACTAACAATGATGGAGATGTGCCTGCTTCCAAAGCATTTAATGGCTTAGGGGGTACAGATATATGGGTAGTAAAAGTGAATACCTGGGGAAAAACTCTCTGGTCTAAAACTTTTGGTGGTACAAAAGACGATATTGCTACTGATGTGATTGAGACGAAAGATAAAAATATCCTTATCCTGGCAACTACAACTTCCGCCGATGGCGATGCCTTAGGAAATGGCTCGCGCGGAGGATTAATCTTATTAAAGTTGAAGGCTGATGGAAGTGTATTATGGCGAAAAGTATTTGCCGGAGGTTATAATGTAGGAGATATCTCCTTCACGAAAGCAGATGCTTATTCAAAAGCAACGATAAAGGCCACGAACGACGGAGCTTATATTATTAGTGCCAATATTCTTCCGCTGATTAAAACTGATGTATGGTTAGCAAAAGTTACTGAAAATGCAGAAATCTTGTGGACAAAAATCTATGGCACCAATCAGAATGATTGGGTGAATGAAGTAATTACTTGTGCTGATGGTGGGTATTTAATGGTTGGAGGTACGGAAGCCAATAACAACGAGGTGCCTGGAGCGGGCAATGGATTTATTGATATTTATATCGCAAAAGTTGATGCTAATGGTGTCTTATTATGGCAAAAAGGATTAGGAGGCTCAAATCTAGATGAAGCATTTTCGAGCTTGGAATTAGCTGATGGTTCTTTTCTTATAGTAGGAGAGAGCAATTCTACCAATGGCGATTTAACAGGCAATTTAGGGGAAAAAGACGGGTTTATTTTAAAACTCTCCAATGGTGGGGCTCTGCAATGGAAAAAGCAAGTAGGCGGGAATTATTCTGATGGATTGTATGCAATTCGACAATCTACTATTGGTAAAATCTATGCTTTTGGGCAAAGTAATTCAACACTTGGTAATATAAAACCCAAAGGCTCAGTAGGAGATGTCTGGATTACACAGATTGATGAAACGAATGGCACTCTGAAAGAAAATGCACTTTTGGGTGGTGCGGATATTGATATTGCCCGTGGTGCTTATCCAACAGCCGATGGTGGATTTATCGTAGCTGCTAATGCCAATTCAGTTGATGGAGATTTAACGCACAATAATGGCAATACCGACTTCTGGTTGATAAAAACGGGTACACCTCTTCCCGCTACCTTAGGTAGTTTTTCGGCAGCGCTCACAAATGAGCAATATGTGAAACTATCATGGACTTCTCTTAATGAAATAAAAGCTAAAAACTTTGTGATTGAGCGCAGCTTCGACCTCATACGATTTACTTCTATTGGGCAGGTAAATGCCACAGGGACAAGCAGCACTTCGAAATCTTATTCATTCACTGATACCAAGCCTATTATTGGCAAAAACTATTATCAATTGAAATTCTATGACAATGCCAATAAGGAATTTATCTATAAAACTGTATCTGCTACAGTTTCTTTATTGGCCAATGAATCAGAGACAGACAATGCTATTACTATTTTCCCTAATCCGCTTACCAGTTCTTCTTTTTATATAAAATCAGTTGAGACATTGTCTCAAATACCTCATTTTCTTGATGCAACGGGTAAATCATTAGCTATGGAAATAGAAGCTGTAGACGCTAGACAAAGTCGTATTTTGGTAAAACAAAACCTTACCTCAGGGATATACTTTCTTGTATTAAACAATGCAGGAAATAAAATCGTCAAGAAATTGATTGTTCCGTAAACGCTTTTATCCCTACATTTAACGATTGAATTAATAATTCAAACTGTTTTATGCATCAATCAGCTAACCAGAGCGTTATCTGATCATATCTCTTTATAAAAATGGCTAAACCAATCAGATGGGGTATTATAGGGCTTGGTAGAATTGCTGAAAAATTTGCAAACGATTTGGTAAAAGTACCCGATACAAAACTACAGGCTGTTGCTTCTACCTCAATAGATCGAGCACAGGACTTTGCCCAAAAATTCAGTGTGCCTTATCATTACAATTCGTATCAGGATATATTCAAAACACCTGATTTAGACGTTATTTATATTGCCACACCGCACACTTCTCATGCCGAAAATGCCATTCTTTGCCTGAAGAATAAAATGCCCGTGCTTTGTGAAAAACCATTTGCGATGAATCTGAAAGAGGTTCAAAAAATGGTTGATGTTGCTCGTGAAAACGATACTTTCCTGATGGAAGCAATGTGGACACGATTTATCCCAGTCATTCAGAAAGCACAAGAGTTAATTGCTGAAGACAGAATAGGAAAAATAAAGACCATTCATGCCGATTTTGGGTTTGTAGCTCCTTTCACCCCAGAGAGAAGAACATTGAATCCTGCTTTAGGTGGTGGCGCTTTGCTTGATATTGGTATTTATCCAGCTTATTTAAGCCTTTTACTTTTAGATTACCCTACTGATATTCATGCCGTGAGTACCTTTGGCAAAACAGGTGTTGATGAAACTACCAGTTTTGTTTTCAAGTACCCACAGGCAACAGCTTTAATGAATGCGACTTTTGCCTCCCGCACACGTACTGAAGCCTTGATTTATGGAGAAAAAGGGTATATTCACCTGCCTGAACGTTTTCATGAAACCAGAACACTGACACTTTATGAAACAGACAAAGACCCAATAACTTTCACATTTGAACGCGAAAGCCGAGGATATAACTTTGAAATTGAAGAAGTAAACAATTGTCTGAGAAACAACAAAAAAGAAAGCGTGAAAATGCCGCTTTCAATGAGTGTGAAATTAATGAGCCTGTTGGATGAAATCCGCCAGAAAGCGGGAATCAAATATGAGGGAATTGACGATTGAGATATTCTATATAAAGTTTAAACAAGAAATGAGCCTTGGCGAGATTCGCCAAGGCTCATTTCTTTATAGAGAAAATTTTAGTATTGCTCCGTTACACCAAAGAAGAATGAACCTTCGATAGCTGCATTCTCATCTGAATCTGAACCATGGATAGCGTTTTCTCCCAGAGACTTAGCATATTTCTTACGGATAGTACCTTCTTCTGCATTAGCCGGATTCGTTGCACCAATCAAAGTACGGAAATCGGTTACTGCATTTTCTTTTTCTAAAATCATTGGAACGATTGGTCCCGAAGACATCATTTCACACAATTCACCATAAAAACCTCTTTCTTTATGTACTTCGTAGAATTTACCCGCTAAGGCAGGGGTCAATTGCGTTTTTTTCATGGCCACGATTCTAAAGCCAGCTGCTTCAATCATAGCTATAATTCCACCAATATGATTATCAGCCACTGCATGAGGTTTAATCATTGTGAAAGTTCTGTTACTTGCCATATCTTTAATTTTTTGAATTTTCGCAAAAATACTCAATTTAACTTAACTGTATACGCTTTATTAAGAATATGTAAAAATTTAAGACTTTGAACGAATAAAAACCCATTTGTCTTTTTATTCAACAAATGGGTCTATTGTACATTATCTTAATTGTTTCTATCAACCATAACCACCACGGAATTTGTAGGTACTTGCCACCTTATCAATCGCTACGATATAAGCCGCCAGACGCATCGAAACTTTGTGTTTTTGTGATGTTTCAAATACTTTGTCAAAGGCATCTTTCATCATCCGGTCGCAACGGCGGTTAATTCTATCCAGCGCCCATTTATAACCAATACGGTTTTGCACCCATTCAAAATAAGAAACGGTTACGCCACCAGCATTGGCTAAAATATCAGGCACAACCATAATGCCTTTTTCGTTGATAATATCATCCGCACTAGCAGAAGTAGGGCCGTTAGCTCCTTCCACAATCAGTTTTGCTTGTATATGAGCCGCATTTTCATGAGTAATTACGTCTTCCTTAGCTGCTGGAACTAATACATCTACATTCAAGGCTAATAATTCTTCATTACTTATCAATTCTGCTTCCTTAAAGCCTTCGAGGCTTCCTCTATTGGCATTACGATAGACTATGGCTTTCTCGATATCAATACCTTTGGCATTGTAATAAGCTCCTGATATATCACTAATACCGCAAATCGTTACGCCTTTTTCTTGAAGCAATTGCGCTGCATAAGAACCCACGTTACCAAAGCCCTGAACGGCAGCGGTTGTTCTGTATGGATTCAAACGTAATTTCTCCATACCTGAAAGCGCTGAAACCATTACCCCTCGTCCGGTTGCTTCTGTTCTTCCTAAAGAACCACCCAATACAAGAGGCTTACCGGTTACAACGGCATTTACAGTCATGCCTTTGGCTTTAGAGTATTCGTCCATCAACCAGGCCATTTCACGAGGACCCGTACCCATATCTGGTGCCGGAATGTCTTTATCCGGACCGAAAATATCCAGCATTGACAAAGTATAGGCTCGCATCAAACGCTCCATTTCTCCAGCAGACATTTCACGTGGGTTACAGGCAATTCCGCCTTTGGCTCCCCCATAAGGGATATCCACTACCGCACACTTCCAGGTCATCCATGCGGCTAGGGCACGCACTTCGTCAATATTCACAGCCGGGTCAAAACGAATTCCCCCTTTACTTGGCCCCAAAATCGTCGAGTGAATCACTCTGTATCCTTCAAAGACCTTTATTTGCCCGTTATCCATCGTAACAGGCAATCCAACAGTTACTTGACGCGCAGGCACTTTCAGGATATAATACATCTCTTCGCTTATCCCCAGAATCTTCACTGCTGCATCAAACCTTGACATCATTGACTCCAAAGGATTTTCTGTATCCTTAATCGGAGCCGGTTCTATGTAATTCATAAGAGAATTTTCTTTGTTGATGATTGTTTTTAGGGTGCAAACTTAGAAAAAAGAAAGTATTTCTTAAAATTGTGAAATTTTACAAAATCTTAACTTTCTCTTAATTTTAAAGCATCT
>CBIHRH010000266.1:0-7027 GCA_966212365.1 uncultured Emticicia sp.
CCAGAATAAAAACGCTTACATCAAAAAAGGATTCGCTACCGAAGTTTTCTCGCTTCAATCATTCGGCTTTCCTGGAGGAAAAATTTTAAATATAAACGTTTTTATTGAAGTTAAGGATAAAATACCTTGGGGAGAAGCTAAATCTATTATTGAGTATATATATTTAGGAATTGATAACCAAAATAATCTGCACTTACAAAGAGTAAATCATTCTGATAAATCTCCTGTTGATATATGTAATTTGATTTTTGCTCTTGATGGTAATAAATCAGGAGATATAACATTGATTGGTGACCGTTTTGTAGAACCTACTCTATTCAAAATACATGTTGAAGGTGATAACAATGGAATTACAATGAAGTATTTAGGAGACTTACCAAAATTAGTAGAATAATGTTAAAATATTGTAAAACTTAATTTCCAAAATATCAAAATGAAAAAAATCTTACTCTTTATAAATTTTATTTTAATCTCATTAGTTTCAAATGCTCAAACATTTGTAAGTCCTATTGGATTTATTGATGATGAATCCAATAGGCAAAAAGTATTAGAATACATTAGAAAGGATGTAAAAGAAAAATATTCAAAAATAGGCATGGATGATGCCACAACTCTTAGAATGATGGAAAAAGAAAATTTAAAAGCATTTAAAGAATTGACAAAAGCATCTGACACAAATCTCTTAAAAAAAGTTATTGATAAGTATTGCGAAATAGGTATGTGTGATTATTCAACAATATTTATGATGTATAAAGAAGAGAAAAAAGCAAATAACTCAACTACTGAATGGGATAACTAATTTCATGTAAGTCCTTAATTTTATTTAATAATATTTTTCATAATCGTATGAAAAAAACAATTAATAAAAGTTTGGATAATTTTTGCTTTTATTGTATTAATTTTACATCAAAATGTTTTTATATGAATACAATTACAGAAATAAATATCAATAAAGAAATCTTATTACCAAAGGAGTGGAAAAGCCAAAAAGACAAAACTATTGATTTTGATTATGTAATTGATGCTTATTTAGAAGGAAAAAGAGTTGGAAGAGAACAAGCATTTGACGAGTTGAAGGAAAAACTTACGCTAGAACTTCAGACAAACATTAACAAAGCAATAGAAGAAACAGAAAATTTAATTGAACTAATTAAAGAAATTAAGATTGAAGTAAAAGATATTTGGCTTAGAGTTCAACCCCATGTTCAAACAGATTTTTTAATTTCAGTATCTACTGAAAGTTTTTTATCTCCAAATTTTAAAAATGTATATTCGTTAGCAAGGAAAAAAAAGAAGGAGGCAAACAGCAATATTCTTACAGTTTCATATTCTTTTATACCTTATTCAAAAGAGGTAAATGAAGCTCAATTAAAACATGATGGATACAATTTAAAAAGGAATGAACAATAAAAATCTAGAACATGCTAAACATAATGAAAAAGTAAGTAATTTCTTGAACCAAAAACCTGAATTTTCAGATTGGATAATCACTACTTGTTTCTACTCTGCGTTACATTATGTTAGACATTACTTATTTCCTATTCATTTAACTATTCAAAATAAAGTTCGGTTATTTGATGACTTTGATAAATGCTTTCATGTTCATAAAAGTAATGGTTCTAATTTAGACAAACATAAGTTTTTATTAACACTTGTTGAAGACCATTGTGAAGATATTGCAGATGATTATAATTATTTACTAGATATGTCTAAAAATGCCCGTTATATAGATTATAATCATGGGAGAGATACTGCACAGAAAGCAAGAGAAAGTCTAAAAAATATTAAACAACATTGTACTCAATAATTTTTAAAAATTAGTCAAAAATATACCTTACTTTTTATTTATTAGCTTATCTTATAGATTGATATATATATGAAGTTTTAAAATTATCGGAAAGTATTAGATATTAGAAATGTCACTAGTGCTTCACCAAATGCTTAACAATCAAACAAATAAAAAAGCGTAACTAATTGAAAGTCAATTTGTTACGCTTTTATTTTGTAGCGGGAACAGGACTCGAACCTGTGACCTTTGGGTTATGAGCCCAACGAGCTACCAACTGCTCCATCCCGCGATGTTGTTCCTAAATCGGACTGCAAAGGTACGACTATTTTTGAAATAAAAAACTATCTTTGCAAAAAAATAAAATATTTTTTCCTGTGGATATAGTTTCTCCAAATCATAAAGCTGGTTTTATCAGTATTGTTGGTAAGCCAAATGTGGGTAAATCTACCCTGATGAATATCTTAGTGGGTGAGCGTCTTTCTATTATCACCTCAAAAGCGCAAACTACCCGCCATCGTATTATGGGTATTGTGAATGGTGTGCACAATGGCACTGATTTTCAGTTAGTTTACTCTGATACGCCCGGCATTATTAAGCCTGTTTACGAGCTTCATAAATCGATGATGCACTTTGTGCATGGCTCACTCGATGATGCTGATGTGATTCTGTTTGTGACCGATATTTTTGAGAAACATGATGAAAATGATGTGATTGAAAAGCTTCAACATACAGAAACGCCCATTTTATTGATTGTCAATAAAATTGATTTAGCCAAGCCAGAACAAATAGAAGAAAAGCTAAATTACTGGAAAGAAAATTTTAAAGCCACTGAGGTTATTGCTATTTCGGCATTAGAAAATCAGAATATCGGAGAGTTATTCGACAAAATTATTAACTTTTTACCTACTCACCCACCCTATTTCCCGAAAGATGAGTTGACAGATAAACCGGAGCGTTTCTTTGCGGCTGAGATTATGCGGGAAAAGATTTTTACTAATTATATTAAAGAAGTGCCCTATAGCTGCGAAGTAGTGATTACCAGCTTTAAGGAAAAAGAAGACATGATTGTGATTAGTGCTGAAATTTATGTGGAGCGTACTACTCAAAGAGCTATTCTATTGGGGCATAAAGGTGAGAGAATCAAGAAAGTAGGCATTGAGGCTCGTCTGGAAATGGAGAAGTTTTTTGGCAAAAGGATTTTTCTGGAACAATACATCAAAGTTGAGCCTGATTGGAGAAATAAACGAAATAAATTAGAGAAATTTGGGTACGAATAAAGGACCAATTACTTTTGATTTCCTTTACAATCAACCACTATGCTATACCTTATCTTAAGTATTATTTTTTCGGTATTATTACTGATAAACTTTCGTATTTATCCCAAATACCAAATCAGTACTTTTCAGGCTATTGCTTTTAATTATCCGGTTTGTTTCCTTACGGGTTTGGCATTAATGCCTAAAGGACAGAATTTTGAGTTGAATTTTTCGGAAGACTGGCCTTATTATGCTTTGTTTCTTGGTGTAGGTTTTATCATTACTTTTATTCTATCAGGCGTTTCTACCCAGAAAATGGGTATTACGGCCACCTCGCTGGCTAACAATATCTCTTTAGTGATTCCGGTTATTTTTAGTCTTTTTGTGCTAAAGACCAATGGTCGCACCTTTGATGGGTTAAATTATCTGGGTTTGCTTCTGGCGGTAATAGCTGTTGGTTTAAGTACCTTTAAACCCAGCAATGAAAAAATCAAAGGCAAAGGCTTGGATTTCCTTTTACCTATTGCGGTTTTTCTGCTTTATGGTATTACGAATACTGCCATTAATTATCTGAATCTGAAATATATCACCTCTTCCGACCGTACTGTGCCAGTTACCTTAGTGATGGTTCTGGGTGCAGTAATCGCAGGAGCCGTTGCTTTAATTATTCAGTTAATAAGAGGGAAAGAAAAAATTGTCGGTAAAAATATTATAGCAAGTATCACCTTAGGTGTGCCTAACTTCCTGTCATTCTATTTCCTGATACGTGCGCTATCAGCCTTTGGTAATAGTGGCGCTTTTGTGTATCCTTTATATAATATCGGGGTTATCTTAGTGTCGGCAACTATTGCATGGTTATTTTTTAAAGAGAAGCTCACAGTATTAAATAAAGTAGGCTTACTGCTGGCTGTTGTGGCCATTGCATTAATTTCATGGCAGGATATTCAGGGAATTTTTTAGGTATCTGTGAACCCAAAGCCCTTGTACTGTGTTGATACTCAACAGAATTCCCTCTGTTTTCCCTATCTTTGTACCCCATTAATACTCAACGACTTAAAGAGAATAGAGACCTCTCTCTTTATCGGCGCTTGGAAAAATTGTTTTTTTATTATTTTCAGAGGTCTTCATTTATAATTATACCCTCTTGAGGGTCAGGGGTTTATGGCAAATATTGTTGCAATTGTAGGCCGACCGAACGTCGGCAAATCTACACTTTTTAATCGTCTTATTGAGAGCCGCGTGGCTATCACTGATAATATGCCGGGTGTGACGCGTGACCGTCACTATGGGCAGGCTGTCTGGACAGAGAAATATTTTACAGTTATTGATACAGGTGGATATGTGGTCGGTTCGGAAGATACTTTCGAAGGGGCTATCCGCGATCAGGTAGAGATTGCTATTGAAGAATCAAGTGTTATTTTGTTTGTGGTAGACACCATGACTGGTTTAACTGATTTGGATAAGGACTTTGCCAATATACTCCGTCGTTCTAAAAAACCTGTGTTTGTTGTAGCTAACAAAGCTGAAACTTTTGAGCGCCAACAAACGGCATCAGAGTTTTATGAAATGGGCTTAGGCGACGAAATCTTTGCTATTTCTGCAGCAGATGGTGGTGGTACAGGTGATTTATTGGATGAAGTAGTGAAAGTGTTTGAGGATGATGGTATTGAAAATCCTAACGAGGGCATTCCAAGGATTGCTATTCTTGGGCGTCCGAATGTAGGGAAATCTTCTTTTTTAAATGCCTTAACAGGTAAAGACAGAAGCATTGTAACAGACATTGCAGGTACAACCCGCGATGCGATTGATACGCACTACAGATTGTATGGAAAAGACTTTATTCTTACTGATACAGCAGGTATCCGCAAAAAGGCTAAGGTACATGAAAGTATTGAATTTTATTCGGTGTTACGCTCTATCAAAGCTTTAGAAGATTCTGATGTATGTATCATTCTATTAGATGCGTCTAAAGGCCTGGAATCACAGGATATCAGCATCATTGCCAATGCTCACAATTCTAAAAAGGGCATTGTATTAATGATTAATAAATGGGATTTGGTAGAGAAAGATTCTAAAACTGCCGACCGCATGAAGAAGGAGATTCTTGAACGTATTGCTCCGATGAATTATATGCCTGTCGTTTTTGCTTCAGTTTTGGAAAAACAACGCATTTTTCAGGTAATTGAAAAAGCAATGGAGGTTTATGAAAATAAAACTTTCAAGATTACGACTTCTAAACTGAATGAGGTAATGCTACCAATTATTGAGCAGACACCTCCACCAATGCTGAAAGGCAAGCAAATTAAGATTAAGTATTGTCTTCAGTTACCTACGCCATCACCAACCTTTGTATTCTTCTGTAATTTACCGCAGTATATCAAAGAAGCCTATGAGCGATTCCTACAGAATAAAATACGTGAGCATTTTGGAGTTGAGGGAGTCCCGATTACGATATTTTTTAGAAATAAATAACCCCACCCTAACCCTCCCCAACAATGGGGAGGGAACAAGAAGTCCCTTTCTTCACTGTTGGGGAAAGGGATTTAGGGCGACCCGGGTAGGGTTAGGGTTTTACTATTGCAATTTCTTATACTTAATACGTTTAGGTGTTACATCAGTTCCTAATCGCTTGCGGCGATT
This sequence comes from uncultured Emticicia sp., assembly GCA_966212365.1. Taxonomy (GTDB): domain Bacteria; phylum Bacteroidota; class Bacteroidia; order Cytophagales; family Spirosomataceae; genus Emticicia. The sequence goes on from CBIHRH010000266.1 coordinate 5,686, forward strand.
CTCTTCATATTCCGAGAAGTTACCTTCAAACCAATATACCTGCGAGTTACCCTCAAAAGCCAGAATATGCGTCGCAATTCTATCTAAGAACCAACGATCATGGGAGATAACTACGGCACAACCTGCAAAGTTTTCAAGACCTTCTTCTAAGGCACGAAGTGTGTTTACGTCCAGGTCGTTGGTAGGCTCATCTAATAATAATAAGTTACCGCCTTCTTTCAGCATCATAGCTAAGTGTACACGGTTTCTCTCACCACCAGATAGAGTGCCAATTTTCTTTTCCTGATCTGATCCCTGGAAATTGAAGCGGCTTACATAACCACGGGCATTTACCTGCTTATTACCCAGCATCACCCATTCATTCCCACCTGAAACCATTTCATACACCGATTTATTCGGGTCTAGCTGATTATGCTCCTGGTCAACGTAAGATAGTTTTACAGTCTCTCCTACTTCAAATGTTCCTTCCAGAGGTTGCAGCTGTTCAGTTATCAGTTTAAACAAAGTAGTTTTACCGGCGCCGTTAGGCCCGATAATACCTACAATACCATTTTGCGGTAGGCTAAAATTCAGGTCTTCGTATAGTAGTCTATCGCCAAAGCCCATTTTTACGCCTTTCGCTTCAATCACTTTATTGCCCAAACGTGGCCCTGGTGGAATGAACAATTCCAGTTTTTCTTCTCTTTCTCTATTGTCTTCGCTTACCATGCGGTCGTAAGCAGCCAAACGGGCTTTAGATTTTGCTTGGCGCGCTTTTGGTGCCATCCTTACCCATTCCAACTCGCGTTGTAAGGTCTTCTGGCGTTTCGATTCCGACTTTTCTTCTTTCGCTAAACGGTTTTGTTTCTGCTCCAACCATGAAGAGTAATTACCCTTCCACGGAATACCCTCTCCTCTATCCAATTCCAGAATCCATCCGGCTACGTTGTCTAAGAAATAACGGTCGTGAGTTACGGCAATTACTGTTCCTTTATATTGGCGCAAATGTTCCTCTAACCACAATACCGACTCGGCATCCAGGTGGTTGGTGGGCTCATCTAATAATAATACATCAGGCTGTTTCAACAATAAGCGGCAAAGGGCAACACGACGCTTTTCGCCACCCGACAATGTTTCAATTTTTGCATCTTCCGGTGGACAACGCAGGGCATCCATTGCACGTTCTAATCGGGTATCTAATTCCCAGGCATCCAGTTGGTCTAGTTTCTCTTGTACTACTCCCTGTCTTTCAAGCAATTTATCAAAATCAGCATCGGGTTCAGCAAAAGAATTGTTGATGTCTTAAAACTCTTTCAATAAATCTAAAATCTCCTGTAAGACTTCTTACACCACATCTCTCACA
>CBIHRH010000267.1:0-7008 GCA_966212365.1 uncultured Emticicia sp.
GATATATCTGGTAATCATGGTCGGCTGAAACAGTGTCTAGTATGAAATCAAATTTCCCTCTTACTGCCTTGAGTTGCTCACGGTCTTTGGTAACTACAAAATGATGCGCACCCAATTTTCTGGCATCGGCTTCTTTCTCCGGCGAGGTACTTAATACAGTTACCTCAGCCCCCAGAGCCACGCCAAATTTTACGCCCATATGTCCTAAGCCACCTAATCCTACAACTGCCAGTTTATGACCTTTACCCACTTTCCAATGACGCAAAGGCGAATAAGTCGTGATTCCGGCACAAAGCAACGGAGCAGAAGCCGCCAAATCAAGCTTCTCAGGCATGTGTAAAACAAAATCTTCATGTACCACAATGGTGTTTGAATAGCCTCCATAGGTAGGCGTTTTTTTATCCTGCTCCAGGCCATTGTAGGTCTGGCTATGGCCGTTTAAGCAATACTGTTCTAAGCCTTGCTGACAAGAATCGCAGGTGCGGCATGAATCAACCAGGCAGCCAGTACCGGCCAGATCACCCACTTTAAACTTCTTTACGTGATTCCCTACGGCTACTACCCTTCCGACAATCTCGTGCCCCGGTACCATCGGGAAAATGCCCGGACCCCAGTCGTCTCTGATCTGATGCAGATCTGAATGACAAACGCCACAATACAGAATATCAAACTGTACATCATGAGGGCCAACCTCACGACGCTGAAACTCCCAGGGAGCTAAATCTGATTGATTGGTTTGTGCTGCGTATCCTTTCGTACTAATCATAGCTATTCTTTGGTTTAATTAAAAAATGGTTTGCGTTAATCTAAGGATTTTGATTGACAAAAAATAAAATCTACCCCCTACTCTTACAGGCTATTGTCCACGTCTGGGTAATTCACTATAAGATTGAAATATTATTTTACTCGTTTAAAGTTCTTATTGAAATTGTAATTCACCATAACATTCCACATAAAATGCTGATTGCCCGGAATATCAGACCTGAATGTCTGATTAATGGTCGATTGGATAGTGAAAGGTAAATTCTTATGTGATAAGATACCTGTGGCGGAGAAATAATTCCCACTATAGGCATCTGTATAAAGAAAATAAACCATCGGTATCAGCTGAAATCTAAAATGTTTGCCCAATTTAATATCAGATACGCTCGTATTCAAAAATAAAACATTGGTATTTTGCGGGCCATGCTTCTGCAGGGCACTCCCATGCAAATAGATAGCCTCAACACGCCAGTTAGGTGTAATCTGATAGGCCGGAACCACCTCTCCTGAGGCAAATCTCAGCATTTCGGTGATTTCTAAAGGCTTGCCATTATCATCAATCGTTTTTCGGATAAAAGTAAAGGCCGGATGCACGCCTAATCTGAGGCTGAATTTCTCTTGCTCTATCAACCGATATTTAAGCCAGAATAGCATGCCACCTTTACGGGCATCGGGCACCAGACGTATATCAGGGTCAAAACTGAATCTCTTTTTTCGCCATGAGGCCAATGCGATGATGGCAGGGCTATTCAACGAAAAGGTAGGGATAATAGAGAAACCATTATTGGTTATGCCTACAGACCCCGAAAAATTAGTAATATTTTGTGTACTATCCACTTGTTGGGAGTATCCGGTTTGAATAGAAAAGGTAAAAAGTGAAATAATAGTTAATACTTTGAAAACGCTCATTTTCAGCAATTTAAATAATAGGTTAATTTGTAATTGCAAAATTATCGGATAACCAACCATGAAATCTTATACATTTTACAGAATTACTTACCAATTTCACGGGTGAGTATTTGTATATAGGAAAATCGGGGTAATTTTGATTGTCATTTAAATAAAAAGCGCAGGGAAATGATAGTATACGATAGCATAAAAAAATACAACGAGACTTTCAATAACTCTACTTTGCATCCGCTTATCAGTCTGGTAGACCTGGGTAAGGCAGGCCTGATAAAAAGAGAAAAGTTTATGATGGAATTTTATGCCGTCATTATCAAAGAGAGCATCTGCGGAGATTTGAGATATGGCAATAAATACTACGACTACGCCGAGGGAACAATCGTGTTTTTTGCACCCGGACAGGTAATTACCGTTGAGCCGGAAGGCGAATTACATCAGCCTTATGGTAAGGCGCTGGTCTTTCATCCGGATATAATCAAGGGCACTTCTCTGGGTAAGCAAATGCATCAGTACTCCTTTTTTAGTTATCAATCAAATGAGGCCCTGCATGTTTCAGAAAAAGAGCGGGCATTGATTGATAATTGTATGGCCAATATAGAGAGTGAAATCAGACAGAATATTGATAAGCATAGCAAGATGATTATCGCAGCCAATATTGAATTACTGCTGAAATATTGTTCGAGGTTCTATGACCGCCAGTTTATCACCCGAGAAAACGTGAATCATGGCATTATTGAGCAGTTTGAGCAAGTGCTTAATGAGTATCTGCTAAGCGATAAACTGAAAATAAAGGGCATTCCTTCTGTATCTTATTTTGCTGATGAATTGCACCTGTCGGCCAATTACTTCGGAGATTTAATCAAGAAAGAAACCGGAAAAACTGCCCTGGAGTTTATGCAGTTAAGACTGCTGGACCTGGCTAAAGAACGGATCTTTGATACCAGTAAATCGTTGAGTGAGGTTTCTTATGAGCTTGGCTTTAAATATCCGCAGCATTTTACCCGCTTCTTTAAGCAGAAAGTGGGTGTTACACCACATGAGTATCGGTTGAATTAAACGACTCGTTGGGTAAAGGTTTTAATATATCTTTACCCAACGAGGTCATTTTAATACTATTAAAACAATTTCTCTTGCGGAGGTTTTACACCTGCCATTCTGATATAAACGGTGCTTTGTCCGCGGTGGTGAGTCTGATGCTCAAAGCATTTGTTGATAGCTGTGCCTTTGGTCATCTCGAATCTGCCGAAAATTTTAGCGTTTTCTTCCAACTGTGCAGGAGTCATTTTTTTGATACTATTGATAACAAAATCATAACTTTCAAGCACCAGTTTCGTTACAGTGGCTTTCGATTTGTCGGTGCTTTTTTCTAATCCTCCCATGCCATAAGGGCTTTTTTCACCTGTTACAGACGTAATAAAGCCATAATTTCCGTCTGACAAGTGAAACATCTGGTCAGCAAATGAGCGCATTTCAGGCGTAGGTTTTAATGCATAACCAGATTCAGGCATAGTTTCCAGATACTCCTGGGTATAAGCTTTGGCGCGTTCCCATTCTTTTACCATGGCATCAACAGAGCCTTGTGCCTGAGTCATGAAAGATACTCCCAATACAAAACAAAGGGTAGTAAGTAATTTTGAGATTTTCATTGTAATAAGGTTTATGTGTTAAATTATCGGGTAAATGTACATGAAATAAATAATTCATACCCTTAAACTATATTAAGATTTTTGCATCATTCAATGTTACTGTTTTACCCAATACTCCATATTCATGCAAATCGCCGAATACCTCTATACGGATAGATTGACTTAAATCTCCTACCCTTACCGGAGCAATCTTATTAAAACCAAAGTTCAGATGACAGATTTAGAAATTGGTTTTAATATAATGTTAGGTAAAAAATAGAAAGCATTTCTATGTAATTGTGGAAGTATTTTTGCAGAAAGGTTTATGGATACTTTAATTAGACAAAAGAAATATCTACGAAATCCCACCAAAGTTTTAATATTTATGCGATTTTAAAATCCCGGAAATACTTTCTGTGAGTTCCTTTCATCTTCTGCTGAATACGTATTGACTATAGGATGAGGCCCGTCACCGGTTCTGAGATATACTTTACCAAAACTCGACCATCCTGACGACCAGTATAAAATCATTTCTTCCCAATATGGTATTGATTTACTTTTAGATTCTTCATACTTTTTCTTACGAAGAGCCTCTACCTCTTTACCAAGTTTGGTAGGTTCTTCTCCGTCTTCATCTGCATAAATATCGAACATGTGGCCTAATTCAGACATTAAGTAATGTCTTATATCCCATCCATAAACAATAATATCAGACCCATATATGGATAAAACTGGTCTATCTGCCAATTGCGTATCACTCACTAAGAACCTGTGACTAAATAAGGGTATTAAAGCAGGTGCTTTATTATACCATTCGGTGAAAATTCTCCTCTTTTCTTCCTCAGAAGCAGGCTTTGGCCCCCACGATTTTAGCCAAACGCCATTAGTTCCCAACACATCACTTAAAATTGTTTCATAAGGCCAGGCTAATCTACTCCTTATTTCTTCCTCATCCTCATACCAGTTATAAAAAAAGGGTACTTCTTTGGTTATTACCTCTGCATCTTCCTCCCAGCTGTCACTATATTCTCTTATTTCCTTACGGTCTACCGCGTGTAACACTTTCAAGAACTCGCGGTGCTCGGGAGTAAATTTTATCTCATACTTTTGTTCAATGCCTTCAATATCGGCTTCTTTCATACCAATCCACTTAGCACTCCCAAACCAGTTATCTTCTGAGTCACCTCTTGGTGTTTGCGCCCAGGCAGCTTCCGTTTGTTCCTTAAACCAATAAAGAAAATCAGTCAGGTCGGTTGGTATAATATTCATTTTTCACTTTTTTAAAGTGATTTATCAACTACTTTAAGACCGCTTATTTTCTATAGTTCGGGACACAAATATAGTTAACTCTAATGAGGAGATAATTGTCTGGTTCTAAAATATATTTATACAAATTCATTTTAGGAATACTTAATTAAACAGCACTTAAATCAGGTGATAAAATCGTATGAAAATCAGTATGTTATTGCCAACATTGCCTCATCAAAAATTAATAAAGCACCTATTGAAGCATTAGCTAAAGCACTGATAAAGCACACATCAAAGCAAAGTGAAAGCACCATACGAAGCATTGATAGTATATATAAACAAAGAACAAGGAAATAAATAACTAACAAACCAGTAAATAAAGTATATTGTCGAAACCGAAGTTTCGACGACTTTTTTGAAGCGAGTTTTAATAAAGTATTTAAAAAAAAATTATGTACTCTGAGAGATAAGATATACTCGTTAGGTGAAATTACTCAAAAGTTTTAATATATCGTCCCTACGGGACTTTGGAACTACTTTAGGTGTTTTTCTACCAATATATTATCCCTACGGGATACTAAGCCTAAAAATTTCAAATTATCTACCAATATATCGTCTCTCTGGGACTTATATCCCGTCATAGGGATAGTATATCGGTAGAAAAATAGCGTGATTGGTTCTTAAGTCCCATCGGGACGATATATTAAAAACTTTTAAATGTATTTTATTCAGTACCCAATATATTGATTTAATTCTCTTAATACACCCCAACAGTATGAAAATCCCAATATCTCCCTAAAAAACTTGCACTCCAGCGCCAACGCTTTTAACTTTGTATATCTCTCCAAAAGACTCATTAGTGATATACCCATAATCTTTTCAGACAGATATGGGATTCTTAGGTTTTGGCTCGTCCAACAAAAAAACAATCAACACTTCTGCCGCTTCGTCGGCCGCCGTGGATACGGCCAATTTGTACAATCAATTACTTTTCAGCATTCCGTATCGGGGTATGCCTATCACCACCGAGTATAACCTCCACGAATACACCAGAACGTACGCCAACAACTCGCTGGTATTTGCCTTAATCGACTGGAAAGCCAGTCGGGCATCCGAAATTCGCCCTTGTCTTTACGAGATAAAAGATAAGGCACTGGCCAAAGAATACCGCAAATTCAATGGCATTTACATCAACGACTACGAGCGAAAGCAACTGGCCTCGCTCAAAGAACGCTCTTATACCGAAATAGACCTGGCGACCGTTTCCGCCACCGACCTCACCTATGGTAAACTCAAGAAGCTGTTTCGTCAGCCTGCGCCTTTGTTTACCTGGAAACAGTTTGTGTATCACTACATGGCCTCACGCGATGTGGCAGGTTTCTGTGTTATCTGGGCCAATCGGGTAAGCAAAAGCCTGAGCAAAGTGAATATTGAGAGTCTGAATCCCCTGCCCTCGCATCTGGTGCAAATCGTTGGCGGCACGCAGTTTGAGCCTATTCAGGGCTATAAAATCATCAATGCTACCTATCAAAAGGTGCTGGATGTGGACAGCGCCTTTTTGCTACGGAACCATTCGTTCAATTATGATAATCAAGGGGGCTTTCTCTACGGCACACCGCGCATACAAGCGGCACTCAACGAGATTGATACCTACAAGGCTTCTAAACTCAGAGAGCTATACGGTTTCCAGACCGGAGATAGCACCAATATCCTTTTCCCGCGCGATAAGGATATTTCAGAAGCCTATAACCAGCAGTCACCTCAGGAAAAACAGACTTTCAAAGATGTTATCCTGCGCATGTTCGGACAGAAAAACCGCCATAATGTGGCGGTATCAGGTTTTCCGCTGGATGCCATCCGTTTAGATGCGCCCCTTTCAGAATCCCGCACGCAAGAGGCGCAGAAGACTATCAGAGAGATTCTGGGAGCCGTGTGGCATATCAATCCGGTATTGTTGGGCTCGCAGGAGGCATCAAGCTACAACAATCTCAAGGAAGTAAGTAAAATCTCTCTGCGCGACGGCGTCTTTCCAGAAATGCGCGAACTCTGCGAAGCCTTGCATGAGTTCGTCGTGCAGCCATACTTAAAAGACCACGAACTCCAGTTTGATTACGATGTTTTCGAAGAATTCAGCCAGGATATCAAATACCAGTCAGAAGCTCTCCGCAACATGGACTTCCTGACTGATAATGAGAAGAGGGCGTGGCTGGATTATGAGCCATTGAGTGATGCCAAGGCAGATTTGCCTCGGGGGTTGTGGGAGATAAATAATAAAATTCCATTGTCGTAGAGACGACTTGTAGGCGTCTCCGGGGGTACATCTAATCCGATAAATATTTATTAAGGGCATACTTTTGACAACCATAAGTAGGTTTTTCTATTCACAGAACTGTCTTTGCATATGAATTATCAATTTGTTTCAATGCCTTAATTACATTCTATGGATATCATATGCCCCCGGAGACGC
>CBIHRH010000268.1:0-6995 GCA_966212365.1 uncultured Emticicia sp.
GCATCGTTCCAGGAAAGAAGTCTTTTTTCCTTAATTTTCTCAAATTCAGCTTTGCTCCAGTGCTTTTCATTTTCCGGGCTAATCATAGCATAAAGCCAAGTCCCACCTTCTGTGAAATCAAATCGTTTTGTTTGCGCTCGCCATGGTTTTGGCGCCCACCATTGGTCCAGAATCCCCGGCTTGGTCCATGCATCCCAGACTGTATCAAGATCTGCCGGAAATTCGCGTGTTACATTAACGGTATTATTATCCTCATTGACCGTAAACTCAAATAATAAGTTGCTTTTCATTGTCTTCTGTTTTTTGTTATACCATTCTATATTTATCTAGATGGTAAATATTTGAGAAATTGTTTTGCTGTATTGTTTCAGATATTCAGCAATAGTATAACTCGAAAAACAGGCTTCTTGTTTGTTGAATAATGAGATCAGACTCATAAAAACATGAAATGGCTTCATAGCGGCTTGAATATTTTACATTTCCTTTGAAGATAAATTTATACGATTTATCTTTACAATCAAGATACTTAACAATCAAGATATATGTTTAGTAAAGAAAAGGAAGTTATAAAGCTAAGAAAACTAAGCCAACTGCTAGCCTATACTTCTATCCAGATGCACGAAGCCATTGGCAAAAAAGCAGATATGTCTGGCACAGACCATAAATATTTAGGGTTTTTGCTTCAACGTGGACAGATGACAGCTGGAGAATTCTCTGCAATAACTGGCCTTACGACCGGCGCTATGACAAGCTTAATAGACCGTTTTGAAATTAAACGACACCCTTATCAACACGACCGTAGAAAAGTGATTATCGTGCCGGATTCAGAAAAAATAATGAGCCTTTTTAAACCCCTTTATGAAGACTTTCAAACCAACACTGAAAACCTGTTTGCCACATTTTCATCAGATGAACTAAAGGTTTTGGAAAGGTATTTTTTAGATTCCTTAGAATTAATGAACCGTAAGATACAAACACTCAATCAAAAACAGTAACAAAATGAACACGGCACACGAAACCAAAGAGCCCATTCAGCAAGCTTTTTCGCAAACCTACTTTCATGGAACCAAAGCTGACTTAAAAATCGGGGATTTTATAGAAACAGGCTATAACTCGAATTTTATAGACAGAAAATTAAAACATATCTACCTCTCTGCCACGCTGAATGCAGCAATCTGGGGGGCTGAATTGGCTTCGGGAGAAGGACGTGAAAGAATTTATCTGGTAGAAGCGACTGGCCCTCTGGAAGACGACCCTAATGTAACTGACAAAAAATTTCCGGGTAATCCTACCATGTCATATCGCTCTGAGCATCCTTTTAAAGTGGTTGGTGAAGTAACTGTGTGGCAAGGCCATTCATCAGAACAAATAAAAGCCATGAAAGACGGCTTGGAGAATCTGAAACAGAAAGGGATTATGGTGATACAGGAATAGAATTGAAGATTGATATACTTTGCTACTTAATTCAGGGCTTAAAACGCTTAAGATTAATTTAAACAAAGAAGGCTTAAATTGATGATAAACAACAATTTAAGCCTTCTTCGAGTGAACCCGGCAGGATTCGAACCTGCGACCCACAGATTAGAAATCTGTTGCTCTATCCAGCTGAGCTACGGATCCAATTTCGGATGTTTTCCCGAATTGTGGTGCAAATATAGCGGTTTCATTTTATGTTGCAAAATCCATTTTAAAAAAATATGAATTTAGCATAACCGAATCGTAAAGCTTAAGGGTTTCGAACTTAAGCGTGTTTTGTACCTACTGACTTGTAACCAGTAGGCCATATAACCTAAAAAATCCCCTCACGATAAATATTCTCTGAAAAAATACCTTTGAAACTTTGAGAATTACTCTGAACTTTGAAACTTGATTTCAGAACTAACGAACCGCCTGGATGCTATTTAATTCATTACAATTCATATTCTTTTTTATTGTTGTTACGCTAGCTTATTTCAGTTTACCACATCGAGGCAGAATCTGGTTGTTGCTCCTGGCGAGCTGTTATTTTTATGCGGTTTTCAAGCCTATCTATATTCTCATTCTTTTTGTAACCATCGTTGTTGATTATTTTGCAGGCATCTGGATTGCCAACGCTACTGGCAAAAGGCGCAGGTGGTTATTGATATTGAGCCTGATTACGAATATTGGTTTCTTAGCCTACTTCAAATATTATAATTTCCTTAATACCAATCTTGCCATCATCCTATCAAAGTTTGACACCCCCACTCCATTTCCTTTCTTAGAATTCGCATTGCCGATAGGCTTATCTTTTCACACTTTCCAGGCGATGAGCTATACTATTGAAGTATATCGGGGAAACCAGAAAGCTGAGAAAGATTTCATAATTTATGCACTTTATGTCATGTTTTATCCGCAATTAGTGGCCGGACCTATTGAACGCCCGCAAAATTTATTATGGCAGTTTCACAGCTTTTTTAAATACGATTTCAATAATCTGAAAGAAGGTTTGATGCGCATTGCATGGGGTCTATTTAAGAAAGTGGTAATAGCAGACCGATTAGCGTTGGTAGTAGATTATTGCTACGATAATCCACAAGACCATAACGGGCTGACACTTCTAATTGGGACCATTTTCTTTACTTTTCAGATATACTGTGATTTTTCGGGCTATTCTGATATTGCCTTAGGTACAGCCCGGGTAATGGGCTTTAAACTGATGGAGAACTTTGATACGCCTTATTTCTCGACCTCGATCTCAGAATTCTGGCGGAGATGGCATATTTCACTTTCAGGTTGGTTCAGAGACTATTTGTATATTCCGATGGGTGGCAATCGGGTTAGTGAAGCCAGAAAATATTTCAACAGATTTTTTGTATTTATGATGAGTGGGTTATGGCATGGAGCTGCCTGGACTTTCGTTATTTGGGGTGCTTTGCACGGTTTGTATCTTATAATGGCGCAGATACGTGATAAGTATTTTAAACTTAAAAGCCCTATCCTACCAGTCTTTCTGAATAAACCGTTTAATTTGTTATTTACATTTTTACTGGTAATGCTTACTTGGGTATTTTTCCGTGCTAAAGGTTTGACGAATGCCAAAATTATTCTCCAGAAAATACTTTCATTTGGTAATTATGGAAATATAATCCATTCGCCTTTAAATGATGTTGAGATGGCATTTTGCTGGTTCCTGATTGCAGGTTTGTTATTGAAAGAAAGGTTCTACAAAGTAATTGATACTAGCAACACCACTAAGTTTTATATATTATTTACTGTTTTCATGATAGTATGCTATTTCTTTGGGGTATTTGAATCAAATCAGTTTATTTATTTTCAGTTTTAGCTTATTATTGAGTGAATGAACGATTTCGAGATTGAGTGATTGCTATTCAGTGATTAATAATTAAGTAAATTTGCTCAAGCAAGTATGATTTCTAAAATATTAAAATATACAGCATTAATCGTCTTTTCGGTTCTATGGTTGTTGGGATTTTCAACACATATTACGAAATGGCTTTATGAGAAGAGGTTAATCAAAGATGATTATCGTTATGGGGATTTATATCGTTTTTCTAATCTACCGCAGTTCCGAGTGTTAAAAGAAACTTGTCCGGCACCACAAACGAAAATCGCTCGACCCAATACAGCACTTTATTTGATTGGTGATAGTTTTACAGAAGAAGGCCGCATTGAAGCAGAAGATTTTGTGAGTGGAAGTTTTCACAGATTCTTTATCGGACATCAGCCTTTTGTCAAATTAGACAAAACTAAGAAGAATGTATTAGTCATTGAGACAGTTGAACGTCATTTCAGAGAACGATTTGCGAAACCTTATAAAAACCTGACTATAGGTGAGCCTGGCAGACAAGAAAGCATGAATGCCATGGTGAAACAGGCAAAGTCAGACTTCTGGTATGATTCTGAGCGCCACGAGTCGGTCTTATTTTCCTCAGACTTTTTCCTGACCATTAAAGAATGGAAGGCATTATTAAATTAACGGTTATTTGGTAGAACTGATGGCAATGTGGTAGTATCAAAAGATAAAAAGAATATTTTTTACACGCTAGATGCAAGGCCAAATGGCATTACCTCCGCGTTTGATAAAATTTCTGATAAAGAAATTGCTCTATTGGTAGAAAATGTCAATAGTACCTACGATTTTTACAGAAAGAATGGTTTCGACGAAGTATATCTTACGATTGCGCCTAATAAGAGTTCTATTTTAGGTAAAGATTTGGGAGAATATAACCGCCTGATTGAACGCGTTCAGAAAAACAGTGCTTTGCGCATGCCGATCTTCGATATTTACACGCCTTTCAGCACTTCTCAAAAAATGTTGTATGATGAAGGAGACACGCATTGGAATTGTGAAGGGAAGCAGATATGGATAGATGCTGTAAATCTAAAACTATAATATTTTTTTTATACGGCTGCGTTCACTAAATTTGTACTTTATTTAGATACATATTATATAACTTAATAGCATAAATTATTTCTTATGAAAAGAGCACTGGTATGTGGAGCAGGTGGTTTTATTGGAGGCCATTTGGTTAATCGCTTAAAGAGTGAAGGTTATTGGGTGAGAGGAGTAGATTTGAAATATAATGAATACGGAAACGGAAATGCGAATGATTTTGTGATTGGCGACCTGACAGACCCGGTAGTTTGTAAACAAGTATTAGATGGTGGATTTGATGAAGTATATCAATTGGCGGCAGATATGGGTGGTGCAGGATATATTTTTACAGGTGAAAACGATGCAGCCGTTATGCACAATTCGGCGCTTTGCAATCTACACATGTTGCACGCTGCACAGCAGGCAGGTGTGAAAAAAATCTTCTATTCGTCATCAGCTTGCATGTATCCTGAATACAATCAGCTTGACCCTGAAAACCCTAAATGCTCAGAAGAATCTGCATATCCTGCAGCTCCGGATAGTGAGTATGGCTGGGAGAAACTATTCAGCGAACGCCTGTACCTTACATACCAACGCAATTTAGGTATCACAGTAAAAGTAGCTCGTTTTCATAATATCTTTGGTCCACAAGGTACCTGGAAAGGTGGCAAAGAAAAAGCACCAGCGGCCATCTGTCGCAAAGTGATTGAAGCAGAAGATGGTGGTACTATCGAAATCTGGGGCGATGGCAAACAAACCCGTTCGTTTTTATATGTGGATGAGTGTGTAGACGGTGTACGTCGTCTGATGGAATCTGATTTCTCTGGCCCAGTAAATATCGGTTCAGAAGAAATGATTTCTATCAATGATTTCGCCAAAATGATTATCGAAATTTCAGGTAAAAACATTACTATTAATAATATCCCTGGCCCTCAGGGTGTACGTGGTCGTAATTCTGACAACGCATTAATTCAGGAAAAATTAGGATGGGCTCCATCGCAACCATTGAAGGAAGGTATCACCAAAACCTACCAATGGATTTCTGAACAAGCCAATAAAGAAGTAGCAGAATTGGTGTAAGGATTATCTTTTCTTGATTATATAAAAAGAGATGACTGAACTAGCGTTCAGTCATCTCTTTTTATATGTCATTGGCAAGCCTAGGGTTCAAAATTTTGAACCCTTACATCAAAAACACCCTTTATTTCTCAACGTGGCACGCATTTTTGCTCTAATTTATACTGATAATAAAAATGCGCTATGAAACCCAACTTTGATCTTTCGCTTATGCTTGCCCGCATTGAGGAAGCCATTAAGCCTTTTCCAAAAGCTGCCATGTTTGAATTGGCTGAACGAGGTTATACTTCTCTATTTGAACAATTGATTTCTTGTATTATATCAATCCGAACATTTGATGAAACTACAATTCCAGTTTCTCAACGTCTTTTTGAAGTTGCTCGCACGCCACAAGAAATACTAAAGTTAAGCCCGGAGAGATTGAGTGAATTATTGTTTGGTAGTTCATATCCGGAACAAAAGGCTTATACCATGTTGAACATTGCAAAAACTGCTATTGAACGATATAATAATGAACTACCTGCTGACTTTGATAAACTAACTGAAATGAAAGGTGTAGGCCCCAAATGTGCCAATCTCGCGCTGGGTGTCGCTTCCGGACAAGCTGCCATTAGTGTGGATATTCACGTGCACCGGGTAGTGAATCGATGGGGATTTATAAAAGCCAGCCAGCCGGAAAAGACACTTAAAGCATTAGAAGCCAAAGTACCTGTTGAACAATGGATTAATATTAATCGTTTACTGATGCCTTTTGGAAAACATATTTGTACCGGGAACTTACCTAAATGCTCTACCTGTCCGGTGCTGGAATTCTGTGAGCAGGTTGGGATAACTAAGCATAGGTAATTTAGCGGATATATTACAATAATTCATGCCTAACTCGGACGAGAATCAGAGGATATCTCCGCTAAGATACACACCACATATTAAAGCTCTAACAAGGTCTTAATAAATGCTTCGCTGGTATGGTCTTCTATAAATTGTCTGGCTTTTTGAGGGTATTCAATTGTTGAAGTATTCAGGAAATACTGAAAAGCCTCTTTGATTTCCTCTGGTTTATGGCCGTCAACAGTTAATCCTAATAGATATTCACGAGTCTGGTCACCTACTACCCCATACTTGGTGGCAATAATGGGTTTATTATGTCGCGAAGCCAGACCAATAACACCGCTGGAAGAATAAAAATTGACATAAGCCAGAGAAATCACATCACTTTGCCCGATAAATGACTCCATTTCATCATCATCAACAAATCGACTTTCAAGAGCTATCTGTAGTTCAGGCCGTAACTGTTTAGTCTCTGCAATAGCTTCAGCTAATGGGGTTTGGTACTCTGGTCTGATTTTGCCTACTATCAGTAAACAACTTTTCGACGCTTCCTCAGCTGATAATTCTTTTAACCCTTTCAACAGGTTCACCACATTCTTTTTACTATCAATCATCCCAAAAGCCAGAAGAATTTTTCTGTGGGAATCAATGCCGTATTTCTGTCGTATAATCAGTCCTGCCCGTGAAGGATAATTATATACTGGGTCAGGTAAATAGGTGAATATTTTTGTCC
>CBIHRH010000269.1:0-6986 GCA_966212365.1 uncultured Emticicia sp.
AAATGGAATTTGAAGTATCACCAGAGACAGAATTAGCAGAGATTTAATACCAAATACAATATTTCCTTGCTACAAATTGCCTTAAAGTGAGATTTATTTTTAATTTTGGGGAAAATATGAAAAAACCTTTTTTAATATATATTTTGTAAATACTTACCGAATAAAATAACAAAACTATAATAAATGGCAACTGAATATTTGGGAATTGATATTGGCGGCACAAATGTCAAAATGGGCATTGTTGAAGCAGAGACAGGTAAACTTTCGAATTTTTATAGTCACGATACAGCAAGTTGGCGCAAGTCAGGTCATTTTGTAGAACGTTTAGGTGATGCCATAGCGATACAATTACTTGAAAACAAGAATATTCAGAAAGTAGGCATAGGTGTTCCGGGTCTGATTACCAGAGACCGCTCAACCCTTATCGAAATCACTGCTATACCTGAAATCAACGGGATTACCATTATCCCCGATTTAAAAGAGCGTTTCCCGAATCATGATTTCTTCCTGGAGAATGATGCCAATGCAGCCGCTTTAGGAGAATACTATTTCGGCGAAGGTGATATCCCTGAAGACTATATCATGATAACCTTAGGAACAGGTATCGGCGGAGCTGCCATTATAGATAAGCAGGTATTTAAAGGTGGTGGCGGTAATGCGATGGAGCCGGGTCATATCCCATCAAAACATGGGAGAGTATTAGAGCGCAATATTGGCAAAAATGAGTTGCTAGACCTTGCTAATGATATGAGAAAAGGCTATACTGGTAAAACCCAATTACCGGCTGATGGCACTATCTCAACTACCGGATTGGTAGCAGCAGCAGGTGAAGGCGACGAATTAGCACAAAAAATATTTGATGAAGTAGGTGAAATGTTAGGCAGTGGTTTAGTATCTATGATCAGAATCCTGGACATTACTACTATTCTGATAGGCGGTGGTTTATCTGCCTCATTCGATTATATAATGCCCGCTGTCAACAAACAATTGGAATACTGGTTGACACCTTATTATATCAAAACATTAAATATCAAGAAAGCTACATTAGGCAATGACGCCGGACTTTTAGGTGCAGCCAGTTTGTGCTTCTGATATGCTGATTAAAGGGAAGTATCAATACTTCCCTTTTCCTTTTCTTAATATTCCCTCACTTTATGCTGTGTATTGACTATGGAACTCTCTCATGCTATTTCTGATATCGTTCTGGCCTTGGTGGGCTTTTTCGTTTTCTTCCGTTATTTATTCAGGCTCGATTTAGTGGTTTGCCTGCTTTGGGAAGCCTTCGTACTCTCGGTTACGGTAGCATCGCTTTTTGGGGCGATACGCTTTTTAGGATTATCTCCTTATGCAATTACCATCTCAGAGTTTTTTCAGCATCTGGCAGGTACAGTAGGAGGGTTCTGTCTGGTATTTGTTACACTCTTTCTGGTTTTGAAAAGGCCTGTTCCAGTCAATTTTGCCTATATAGTAGTAGCTTTGGGATTTGTGGCATTTGGAGTAGTAAGATTATCAAACAATCTGCAAGTATTAAACGCTATTCTCACTGTTTGTGTGCCCGCAGTTTTGATTCTGGGTATTTGGGCATTGATTAAGGGAGAGCGCTCAGTAGGTGCATGGTTGATTCTTGCGGTGATAGCTTTGGTAATGGGTACCTACAACAAAAGTTTTATGGCCAATTCTATTATTGATAATATAGATATTTACCATTATCTATTAGCCATCAGCTTGTTTTGTTTTGGCAGGGCCGCCCGCCATCAGACGTATTAACCCCTGCTCTAATTATTGCTCAATTACTTTGGGCACTAAAAAGTACTCACCATCTTGTTTTGGCGCATTTTTTAACCCTTGCTCACGTGTGAGTTGGTTTTTAGCAACATCTTCTCTGAAAACATTTACTTCTTCGCTCATGTGAGTGAGAGGCTCTACTGCTGTGGTGTCTAATTCTTTTAACTGATCCATCCAGTCCAGAATTTTAGATAAATCTTCCACCATTTTCACCTCTTCCTGCTCGCTTAGTTCTAATCGTGCCAGATGTGCTATTTTTTTTACAGTTTGCTGTTCTATTTTCATATAGATACTTCTACTTCATTTTTGGATTAAAATCCTGACTTGTTTTTCTTGTGCAAATGTACGGGTAATCCTTAAAATCTTATGGTGCTTAATCCTGATATTTATTTAAAGTAGGCTGAATAACATCATATACCTGTTTTTTCAGGTCTTCAATATCCTCTTTGGTTTTGCCTTTGGTTTCGATAGGGGTATGAAAAATAACCCTAACCGGATGCCACGACATCAGTACATCAGGCATTACTTTATAATTATCTAATAGTGAGATAGGTACAATAGGGACCTGATTTTCGATAGCCATAGTGAAAGCCCCATCTTTGAAAGGCTGAACCATCTGTGGAAAGTTAGTGGTATGAATACCTCCTTCGGGAAAAATCATGATGCTTCTACCCGTCTTCAAGGCTTTAATCGAACGTTTGAGTGCTTTTGTTCTGCTGTTTTTATCACCCCTATCTACCTGAATATGAGCTTTGGCAAACATATAGCCGAATAAAGGAACATTCTTCACCGAACTCTTACCCAGAAACGCAAAGTAGTTTTTAATGATGGCACCCATCAGGGCAATATCTAAATAACTGAAATGGTTGGCACAGAATACGTAGGCTTGTTTGGGATCGAGCTTTGCCTCATAGGTGATTTTGACAGGCATGCCTGCCAAAAAGAAGAAAGTGCGCCCCCATACTCGGTTGCAATAATGAACCATAATTTTCCACTCTTCTTTCTGCAGACTAATAAAGACGATTGGAAAAAGTATCAGGAAAATGAGTAAAAACCAAAAAAGACACCAGCCAGTATAAAGCCAGGAGAATAGTTTTAAAATGCCACGCATCGGGGTATGTTCAGGGGAATGATTTACAAATATATGTTATAAACACTCCCCTTCGTAATTTCAGGCTTATTTTATCTCGTCGTGTAAATTGACAGGTTTCGCTTTTTTACGCATTCTGATATTCAATACCTCTACGAAAAACGAGAATGCCATAGAGAAATAGATATATCCTTTAGGAACGTGTACTTTAAATGCTTCGGCTACCAATAAGGTTCCAATCATCACAAGGAAAGCTAAAGCCAGCATCTTTACGGTCGGGTGCTTTTCTACAAACCCTCCTACACTACCTGCAAACAGAAGCATAGCAATGGTTGACAATATTACCGAAACTGCCATGACGACAATATTATTGGTCATACCAATGGCGGTAATGATAGAGTCAATAGAGAAGACGAGGTTAATAACAGCAATATCTAAAATAGCTCTTGAGATTTTTGTCGCTGTTTTTTTGCCTGATACGTTTTCTTCATGACCTTCCAGTTTCTGGTGGATTTCTGAAGTCGATTTATAAAGAAGGAAAATACCACCGGCTAATAAAATCAGGTCTTTACCGCTAAAGCCTATCTCGAAAGGCAGACCAATGTCCTTAAGATTAAATAATTCTTTTTCTAAGCTTAAAATGAAGCCCAAGGCAAAAAGTAATCCGAGACGAATGGCCATGGCCATGATCAACCCTATACGACGTGCTTTCCCTTGTTCTTTTTTAGGCAGTTTAGACGAGATAATAGAAACGAAAATGATGTTATCTACTCCTAATACAATTTCTAAAAGTGTGAGGGTTACTATACTTGTCAGCGCTGCTGTTGTAAAAATTTGTTCCATTCGATTGTTTGATACGGTTTATTTGAAGGCGAAATTATTAGTTTTCGGGCTTACAGCCAAATCAGAAATTGATAAAAGGATAGAAAATAAGTCGATACCGTCTAAAAACTTGATGAAAATACCCATCCTCGCAAAAAAGTATTAGAATTAAATTGAATATTAGTTGATATACGCTGCTTCATTTTCTAATTTTGTTCTAATCAATCTATTTTACGTTAACCTTTAATGAAACTTAATAAATCTTTACTAACCGACCCTTCTTTAACGCAACTCCCTGAAAAAGTCTTACAATTTGGTACAGGTGTTTTACTTCGTGGCTTATGTGATTATTTCATCGACAAAGCCAACAAAGAAGGTATATTCAATGGTAGAATCGTCGTTGTTAAATCAACTGACTCTGGCGGAGCAGATGCCTTTGCCGAACAGGATAATCTTTATACCGTCTGTGTAAGAGGTATCGATAAAGGTGCCGCCAAAGAAGAAAACATTATTTCTTCGGCTATTAGTCGGGTATTATCAGCGCAAAGCCAATGGGCAGATATTCTGGCAACGGCCACCAATCCGGCTATCGAAATCGTTATTTCTAATACTACAGAGGTAGGTCTGCAATATGTAGAAGAAAGCATTAACCAAACCCCTCCGGCTTCTTTCCCTGCTAAACTAACGGCTTGGCTGTATGAAAGATTTCAGGCTGGTCTTCCGGGTACTGTTATTATTCCTACTGAATTGATAGTAGGCAATGGAGATAAACTGAAAGAAATTATTCTGCAGTTATGCGCATTTAATCAATTGCCTGAGGCGTTCGTACAGTGGGTAACGACAGAAAATAGTTTCTGTAATTCATTAGTCGACAGGATAGTACCAGGTAAACCTAAAGGTGACAGTCTGAAAGAATTAGATGCAAAATTAGGTTATAAAGACGATTTATTGACCATTGCCGAAGTATACCGCCTATGGGCGATTGAAGGAGATGAGAAAGTAAAAGAAACCTTATCTTTCTATGAAGCAGATGCAGGCGTAAAAATTGAAAAGAATATTGAGCAATATCGTGAGTTAAAATTACGTATGCTCAATGGTACACATACTTTGATGTGCGGTATGGCTTATTTATCAGGCTTTGAAACTGTAAAAGAAGCCTTGGCTGATGAACTGACAGAGAAGTTTATTACGATATTGATGACAACAGAAATCGTTCCGGCGATTCCTTATAAAATAGAAGCTAAAGTTTGTCAGCGTTATGGCAGAGAGGTACTGGATCGCTTCCGTAACCCCTACCTTGAGCATCAATGGATAAGCATTACTTTGCAGTATACCATGAAGATGCGCATGCGTAATATTCCGTTATTACTGAATTATTACAAAGAATTTAATACAGTACCACAATACTTCGCCCGTGGCTTTGCTGCTTACTTATTGTTTATGAAAGCAGTGAAAGAAGAGAATGGCAAATATTTTGGACAAAAAGGTGAGGATTTCTATCCTATTCAATGCGATTCGGCAGGATATTTTTATAAAGTTTGGCAAAATCATTCAGCCAGCGAAGTAGTGAAGGAAGTTTTATCTAACAAGGAGCTTTGGGGAAGTGATTTAACCAAACTTTCAGGATTTGCAGATAATGTAAGTACACATCTTTCTAATATGATGATGCTGGGTGTACGTGAAGTAGCATCTGCTTTGAATGTTTATGCTTAAAGATTTATTAAATATTGAAAAAGAGGCTATTGAAAGAATAGAAGACCACTATTCAGAGGATAAATTCTTAATAAGCGTTTTTCAATGGTTCTGGAAAGAAGCACTTAGTATATCAAATAATAATATTGAGTGTAGAACTACAGACAGATATATAGCCATATATTTAAAAAATTCTAAAACAATCGTTTGTTATATAGAACCAATTGCGCAACAAATAAAAGTTGCATTTTGGGGGGAATATTATAGTTATATTGCTAAAAATTGTCCAGATTTACACATAGCGCCTTTCCAAAGATGGGCAGGCGCTAATAGAGAGTTAAAATGTATTATTCTTACAAATTATCAAGAACAGGCCCTAACAGCATTTGAGATAATATTTCAATTTAAAAAATATGGTAGGATTATAGAAATTAAAAGTAAATTAGAGTTTTCTTATCCAGAAGAAATAATAAATTCAGATATAGAAATTTTTGAAGGAGCAAAGAAACAAATAATAGTAAATTTTTATGAAAGAGATGCGAAAGGCAGAAGAATATGTTTAAATCATTTTGGATATACATGTTCAGTTTGTGATTTTGACTTTGAAAAACAATATGGTGAGATTGGCAAAAACTTTATTCATGTACATCATATAACACCTATTGCGTCAATAAAACAAACATATCAGTTAAATCCAATAGAAGATTTGCGCCCAGTTTGTCCCAATTGTCATGCAATGTTGCATACAAAAAATCCTCCATATTCAATTAATGAATTAAACGAGATAAAGAATAGTGTTAAAAACGAAAATCATATCAAATAAAACTCTTATCTAACCACTCGCCGCTTCAATAATTCGAAGAAACATTTAGCAGTAGATTCAATATCAATGCTTGCATCATGTGCCTCTTTTATCTGCTCCTTGAAAAGCTTAAAGTGTAATTCCTCCAGAGTGGGCCATTTAAAACCATATTTGCCCGGAATCTTACAGAAATTAACTACATTCTTATCTTTCATGGTGCAAAAGCTGCGTGTTGATAGCAAAGCCTTTGTTTCTATCTTTTTTCTGATAAATTCTGCTCCAACAATAGCTTTATCAAATTCAACATTGTGGCCAATCAGGATAGATGATTCCCCAATCGCCTGATGAAGCAGACTAAGTACCTGCCCTAAATCTTGTCCATCATTCAATGCCTGTTGTGTAGTAATTCGGTGAATCCGGGAAGCATCAGCCGGAATCATGTAGCCCTCGGGTTTAATGATGTAATTATGTTTGCTTTCTAGCGAACCATCTTCATTGTGTACCAAAAAAGCTAATTGCACCATTCTCGGCCAGTTCTGAACGGCCGTAATCGGGGCATTATAATTATTGGGTAGCCCCGTGGTTTCGGTATCAAAAAACAGAATTTTTCTCATAATAGTAAAAAAGAGAGTATTTCAAACTAAAAAGCACGAAACCCCACACCCTAAATCCCTCCGCAGCGGCGGCCGCGACCCCACACTGGGGCGGGGGCCGTTTAAGACCATCACCCCCGGTGGGGGAGGGGTGGGGGGAGCGGGGGCGGGAGCGGTTTCCGCAAGCGGGCCGCGCACGGGC
>CBIHRH010000270.1:0-6984 GCA_966212365.1 uncultured Emticicia sp.
TAGCTTCAATGGCTGCGTCTCTGCGAGACATGCCCGTCCGTAAAAACCTGGCAATGTTTTCGACCACTACAATTGAATCATCCACTAAAAGCCCTAAAGCAATTACCAGACCTACCACGCTTAACTGGTTAATACCAAAACCTGCTAAATCAAGCATGGTTAATCCCATAGCTAAAGATAATGGGATTGAAATCATGACAATAACGGATGCTCTGAAACCTAAAGGAATAAGTGTAATTAATACCAATAAAATAGCTATCCCAAAGTCGCGAGCCAGACCTAACAAACGCGTAGAAACACTCTCAACCTGATCGAAACTTTGTTCGAATTTAATATTTGGCGGAAGGCTGGTTTTAAAATTATCTATAATCGGGCGGATTTGCTCTCCGGTTTTAAAGATATTGCTTCCGGCTTTCATAGTAGCCGTGACAAAAACCGCTCGCTTACCATTCAATCTGCCAATATAACTCTCTTCTTCATAATCCATCTTTACGTCA
Source organism: uncultured Emticicia sp. (assembly GCA_966212365.1). Taxonomy (GTDB): domain Bacteria; phylum Bacteroidota; class Bacteroidia; order Cytophagales; family Spirosomataceae; genus Emticicia. The sequence goes on from CBIHRH010000270.1 coordinate 498, forward strand.
GCTATATCTTTCAGGTAAGTAACGGTTGTGCCAGAGCTACTGACAATGGTATTTTTGATTTCATCGACACTAGCATAACTTCCTGATGTTTTTACACTAAACTTGCGGCTTCCGATTTCAATATTCCCTGCAGGAATATTGGCATTTTCAGACTGAATGGCTCCCAAAACTCTATTGAGTGGAATGCGAAGTTGGGCCATTTTATCGAGATTTATAGAAACGCTGACTTGTTGTTTCGGGAATGCCCAGGTTTCGGCAGTCTTGATAGACTTTACTTTTAATAGATTGTCCTTTAAAGTTTTTGCTTCTTTCTCTAATTCCTTATAGGGAGTAGTCTCAGACATCAAGGCACATTGAACAATATTTACACCTTCTGGTGTATATCTGAAAATATCCAGACTATAAAGGTCTGTTGGTAAAGAGCCACGGATGGCGTTGATTTCACGCACTACCTCATTATATTTTTCTTCGGTATCCGCCGTATGCTGAAATTCAATGACTACACTGGCTACCCCTTCGTCAGAAGTGGAAGTAAACTTTTTAATATCGCTGATGCCTGAGATTCTGTCTTCGATAGGGTCGACTATTAATTTTTCCATATCAGCCGGAGAGGTACCCGGATATACTATAACAATATTGTTGAAGGTCGCTTTCAGATCCGGGTCTTCGGCTTTGGGCATATTCAACAAAGAATTAATACCAACGGCTAATACCATTATGAAAATAATGATAGTAAACTGGTAGTTTTTAACGGAAAATTCTGCAAGACGCATGGTAATGATGAATTAAGTGTACTGATTTACTGCTCTGGCAAATGCTTGCTGGCGGTTTATATCTACAATTGACACATTTCTACTAATCGGCTTAAGAATCAAAGCCGGCAACATAGCATGAATAGAGGTAAAATCTTATTGTTTGATTACTTTGACTTTACTCTTATCGCTCAGGAAATTAGCTCCTTTGCTAACAATCTGTGTTCCTTCTACTAATCCGTAAGTAATGGCCACATCATTTCCGAATATGGCTCCAATACCAATAGGATTTTTGCTGACTGATTGATTGTCAGGATTTAACGTATAAACAAAAGCCTTATCTTTATCTGCTTCAACTAATGCTTCTACAGGAATAACCAATGAAAGTGGACCTTTACCGGAAGAAATTTCGGCTTTAGCTACGAAACCTGAAATCAGTTTTTTGCCGTTAGGTTGAATTTGTAATTCAGCCTCAAAAGTACCGGTCGCAGGGTTAACCGTTTGGGCTATTTGGGTAATTCGGGCATGAAATGGTTCATTAGGATAGGCATCTAAGTAGACATTGGCTGCATCACCTAATTTAGCCTTTACTACATCTTTATCAGCTAAACCTACATTGACGATATAGGCGGATTCGCCAGTACCTAAGATAAATACAGGAGAAAACGGCGTAATTAATTCACCTTGTTCTGAAATTTTGCGGAGGATACGACCACTGACAGGCGCGTAAATTTTGGATAGTTTCTGATTGAACTCTGCTACCTGTACGTTTTGTTTGGCTACATCATAGCCTGTGGTAGCATCCTGCACATTGGTCAGCGTGGTAGCCTCATCGGCATAGAGTTTTTTTACTCTTTCCAAATCTCTTTCCGATTTCTCTAAACCCAATTTAGCCTGTTTTACCTGTGCATCAATTTCAGATAAGTCTAATTCAGCCAGTAGCTGACCTTCTTTCACAAACTGGCCTTCATTTACATATACTTTCTGAATCATGCCTCCAGTTTTGAAGGCAAGTTTCATTTCTGATTTAGATGATAGTACGCCACTGGCAATAATCGGTTCTGTTAGTGGTTTTTTAGTGACAGCCTGTACTTCAACCGGTATGATTTCTTCTGTTTCCTGTTTCGTTTCTTTCTTCTTACCACAACTCATTATCAGGAAAAATAGGGATGCGTAAATGAGCGGAAATAATTTCGTTTTCATATATAAATCTGTTTATTTCTGATTAAATCCTAATTTTTCTACTTTTTTCAACCAATTCGCACGGTAGTTTTCCTTTGAGAGCCTCAATGGACCGATAGTTGTGGTGTGCACAGGTTTGATACCGCAAAACTCTAAGGTCATTTGTTTCATGGCATGATAGGTAGGTCTGCCATAGCGAAACCAATAAAACCAGGCTGGTTGATCGAGCGTGCTTATGATGTGCCCTGTTTTGCCTACTAAGAGTTTATCCCACCAAAGAGAATTTTCACGTTTTTTGAAGACAAATCCTGGAAGAAAAACTCTATCAAGAAAACCTTTTAGTAAAGCAGGAACAGAACCCCACCAAACGGGGTAAAAAAAGACCAGGTGGTCAGCCCATTTTATTTTCTCGATTGATTCCATCAAATCAGGCTCTAGTTCTGTACGCTTTCTGTATCCGTAATGTAGATTCGGATCGAAATCCAATTCATTAATAATAATTTCCTTTATGTCTGCTCCTGATTGCGTTAATCCTTTTTTATAGGCATCAAAGAGAGCAAAGTTGAAACTCTCATTATCGGGGTGACCCTGTATGAGTAATACCTTTTTCATGATTGTAGTGAGGTTATAAACGCATTTAAACTTAATAATAGGCAAAGCGGAGAGTATAATCGGGTGTCTAATCGGGCAAACTTGGTGCTTTTGATTTTCTTGAAAAAACCTACATAGCGAAATTCACCAATGGCTCTGATTAGAAATATAAAGGCGATAATTCTGAGTGCATAAGTATCTATCCATGAGGGTAAATTTAATTCTACCAAACCAACTTTATAGGTGTGCAATAGTGCCATAAAAAGCAAACCTAAAGCCACTACGAGGGTCTCGAATATTCTCGGTTGCAAAGCTAATTTTCCGTCTGCGCTGGTAGGTAAAGCGGCATCACCACCCCATTTGCCTCCCAAAAGCCAATAGAAGTGAATGAATGAAATAAGACCCAACAGGATAGTATTAAAGATTGCATAAAACATATTCGGGTATGTTTAAGGATAAATAATAGTATTATCTTACTGCGGCAACTTTATCCAGCATGGCTTTCTTCAACAAGATGTCGTATTTAGCCAATGACTCCTGCAATTGGGCGGTTATCACTTCATTCTGAGCTCTCAGATACTCTACCAGAATGGCTTGTCCGTTGCGATAGCGGCTATCTACCACTTTAAAATATTTCTCGGCTTTTACTGTACCATCTTTAGCTGATGGAAGGGTTCTTTGAGCGGCTTCTAATTCAAAATAAGCTTGTGAAACCTGTAATTGAATCTGTTTTTGCACTTCTTCTAGTTTAGTTTCCAGAATACTCTTCTGAATTTTTGCCTGCTGAATCTTTGATTTTTTTTCATACCCATGAAAAACATCCCATGTCAAACCTAACTGGCCTATGATGTAAGCCTGGTCCTTAAATGTATAGCCGTTACCCTGAAAACCTGTAGTTCCTCCTACAAATACCTGCGGTCTCATGGAATTCATTTCCTGTAACTTAATGGCTGAAGCACTGGCCTGAATGTTAGCTTTCAGTTGATTTATCTCCTGACGGTTATTGATAGACTGTTGGCGCATATCAGCTACATTTACTTTTGTATTGGCATCAAGGAAGACTGTGTCTGCAATTATTTCAGTCGTGAAGTCACGATTCATTAAGAAATTAAGATAAGCTTGTGCAGTGTAACGATTCTTGTCCATTACAGCCACTTGCTGGTCAAGTTTGCTGACTTCGTATTCTGCCGAATAGATGACATCTTTTGTTGCAACGTTATTATTCACCAGTTTTTCATTCAGTTTTACGAAATCGCTTAACACTATACGAGAGGCTGAAAATATCTTTTGCGCTTCTAAAGTTTGCAGATATTGCAGGTAAGCAATAGTGATGTTGTAACGAACTTCATTTTCAATAATCCGCTTTTTTGCTTCCTGAGCTGTCAGTAAATCACGTTGAATAAGCAGATTGTAACGAATATCAGTATTGTAGATAGGATACTGAAAACTGAATTTCGTATCATGGAAGTTATTAGGAGCTAATAACTCATTCACGTTCTCCACCTGTGGGAAATTGCTTGAATTAGTCAGTTTATTCAGCGTAGAATATACCGGATTCAATAAATCACCAACAGGGAATGATAAGCGACGACCACCGGCCGCTACTGTATAAGTAGGTGCAAAGGTAATTTTAGGGGAAAAATTCGCTTTTGCCTGTTTGATGTTCTCGTAGGCTTTTTCTATTTCCAAACCCTCCTGTTGGATTGCCAGGTTATTTTTCAACCCCTCCTGAATGTATGATTCAAGGATAGGTGAAGAAACCTGAGAGAAAGCGATGATCGGGGAGAGTACCAGAAGTAAAATTAGGTTTTTCATATTTCACTGATGCTTTTTCAATTAATGAACAGTGTTAAGTAAAAGTGCCAAATAAACCCGTCTCGCAAAAGACGGGTAGAGAAACTTATATTTTTACACCAGTCAACACCATATTAGAGGTGCATTTGGCGATTATTTTCTGGTCGGCGCTCTGTATTTCACAAGTAATGTGAATGACGGTCTTGCCTGCTCTGATAATCTTTGATTTTACTATTAGCGTATCACCCGCTTTGGCTGGTGAGAGATAATCAACGCTTAGGTTGACTGTTGTATAGAAGTTTTCACGTCCCAACATATATACAGTCATTCCCATTACGTCGTCCATCATTGAGGCTGCAGCACCGCCGTGAAGAATATTCAATGGGTTGGTCATTTCTTCTCTTACCACAAATTCTACTATAGCAGAACCTTCTTCAACTGCGATTAATTTGCCATTCAGCCATCTGCCCAGGTGAGAGGGACTCATTTCTGCGGCATTTTTGCCAATATTGGATTTAAAAAATTCTAAAATCTGATTCATGCTTTTTCGTTTTGATGAATTTTCTTAGATTAGTTTTATAGCTGTATATTAAATTCTTCCCTGAATTAATTCTACAAATCGCTCATAGGCGTGTTCTAAACGAGGGATTCGTTCTCCCTCTCGGAACATCGTTGTGCGTTTTCTTAAATGAATCGTTACTAAACCGTGTACATTTGCCCAGATCATCATCGAAGTGCCCTCTACATCATCAATTTTAAAGTATCCTGCGTCTATACATTCACGTACAATCTGACGGAGCATATCAAAGGCCACGTGGCCATCTTCCCATATCTCTTCCCGGCATTCAATGGTTTCAATAGGAGATGACATCAGGAACATCAACTCGTATAGTTCAGGGTTTTCAAAACCATATTGCATATAATACCGACCCATCGTAGTAAGCCTTTCAAAAGGGTCTCTGATATTCAATACACGTTGAAACTGTTCTATGAGTTTCTGAAACGATTCCTGATGTAAATCAAACAGTAACTCACTTTTATCTTTATAATACAGGTAAATAGTTCCGGGGCTATACTCTATCTCGTCGGCGATATTACGAATGCTTGTTTTTTCAAACCCTTGTTCAATAAAGAGTTTGCGTGCTGCATCCATGATGAGTCGCTTCATTTCGGCTTTTTCTCTTTCTTTTCTTTCGGTAATACCCATCTATACTAAACTTGGTTAATTAACGATGCAAATAAAATGAACAGTGTTCAGCAAAACAAGAAATTCTAGATTTTTTTTGATGAAAATTACATGAACGGTAAGTTTTGCAGGGTTTAATAGAATGAGTAATAAAAAAGCCCAAGTTTATGGGCTTGAATTTTACTTATATCTCAATCACATTAAAACTATAATTAAGCGGATCTAAGGTGTCTAATAGCTTTTTGATGAAAAGATTATCATTGAGATAGAAGTTCAGGAAGTTTTCTTTTCTTTCCTGCAAACCTCCACCCGGAAATAATTTTTCTTTTAAAGCTAATAGCTGATTGACTGAACCTTCCTGATTGCGTTCTTCGGCACGTTTAATGCGTTTTTCCAGATGCTCTAATGAATTAATGCCTTTGGCTTTTACTGCTTCTACAGGGCCTTTCATGGTGGCTTCTATAATCAGGGCTTTTTTAAGGATTCGCTCAAATATATCGTTGATTTCATCAATCTCGAAAGCAAGGCTCAACGATTTTCTTGAATTCTTTTCAACAAAGCTTTTACGTAAGGTTACTTCATCAGCAAATAGCTCTTCAGTAGTAACACCTAGTTTATCTATTTTCTTTCTGCTTGCATCATTAACAACCAAGGCAAAATTACGAGGCATCAGTAAAGGGAATTGCTCTTGGTAATGGTCGAATACTCCTTTTAACTGTAACCAGTAAGGCACTTCTGATGGTCCGCCGATATAAGCTAAATTAGGTAGAATCGTTTCCTGATATAATGGTCTTAAAACTACGTTTGGACTGAACCTTTCGGGGTTACTATCTACCAATTGCAGGATTTCGCTTTCAGAAAATGCAGTATCTGTATGTAAAACTTTGTATTCGCCTTCTTCTTTGATGATTCTTTCTATAAGGCCGTCTTCCAGATAGAAGAAGTTAATTTCTCTTGGGGAGATTTGGGTGTGGTAGCCTGC
>CBIHRH010000271.1:0-6972 GCA_966212365.1 uncultured Emticicia sp.
CTTTGATTTACCTGATTTGTGTGATTTCACTGATTAAATCATGATAATCATTTCAATCAGGTAAATCAAAGTTCAAGACAATAATCACTCAATCGCTCATTCACACAATCACTAAATTTTTTAAATATCATGATGCACATAAAACAGATGCCCGTTTAAGTCTCTGATGGTAAATTGTCGTTGATTCCAGGGTTTGTCTTCAATAGGGTCTATTATATCTGCACCGCTGTTTTTAAATTCTTCATAACTGGCATCAACATCTTCTGCAAAAATCCAGTGAATATTAGGAGTAAAGGGTTCCTCCGTCCTTCTAAAAAAAATGGCAATTTCATCCCGATGAACTGCGCCAATCCACTTACTTTCATCTAACCAGGCAATATAAAAGCCTAGTTTTTCTACATAATAAGCCATTGCCTTTTCTACATCTTCAACAGGCAATTGAGCAACAGGTTGGGCAAGTCTGGTCTTTTCCATGTTTTTTGAGATTGATAGTATAAATTTAGTGAATTTTGTCTGAACTTTGATTTATCTGATTTGAGTGATTAATATGATTTTGTAATGATTATTTTCAATTGACAATTTTAAAATAAATCAGTGAAATCATTTTAATCAGATAAATCAAAGTTCAGACAAGATCACTCAATAAAAAAAACGAGCCACGGCTCGTTTTTTCAATATATCGTTTTCATGACTATGATTTTCTCAGCAAATTTTCTATTGGGATACTGCATGCGTTAACATAGGAACTGCTTTGATAGATGGTTAATTGAAACAGTTGCTTGTATATATTTTAATTTCTTGTTAAAGGTGAGAAAAGCGATAAGGCCAGACGTTTAATTAATTGTGGCAAAACATCAAGGCGACGAAGCGTGGTATGCATTGTGCGGCGCTCAGGTACGTTAAACAGACTTTCTATCTCTCTTAAAAAGATAAAGCTACTACGGCCATGCCAGGCCTGAAATTCGCGGCTTATATCTTTATGTGTAGGCAGATAATTGATAAACTCGGTCAAATCAAAACTTGTGCCTGTGATTCCGGCCCCGGCTCTTCTGGCATCTATGGCATTGCAAGCCTGTTCGTAGTGTTTGGGTACAGGAATCATCAATGTGGGCTTGCCTAAATACATAGCCTCACAAACAGATTCGAAACCTGCAGTAGTTACTAATCCACGGCAATTCTGCATCATATCTAAAAACTTCTTACCGTTGATTTTATGAAAATGAAGGTTGGGTGAATAGTGGAAAGTATCACTGTATTCAGGATTATCCCAGAAACAATGTACTTCAGTTTGAGGATTTTTATCGTGCCATGCCATTATCTGCTCGGCTAATGCATGTTGCGTTACATAAGCCAGCAGATAATTGTGGGCATTGGTACTTAACCTTGAAAGCTCTGACCGAAGCAAGGGAGGAATTGCAAATATTTTTTGGTTTTTATCGTCGTCGAATGGTGTAAATGATAATGCCAGTTTTTTTGCTGCACCTAAGGCGGTAATACGGGTATTGGTATTGACCAATAGTTTGTCTAACCTATGATTCTTTGGGTGGTGAAAATCGGGATGAAGCAATAAATATTGGTGTGCAATACAAACCATTGGCACTTTAGGACGAAACAAAAATTGATGAAGCCCGCCTAAAACATCATAAAAATTAATAATAACATCTGGGTTCAGTTCTTTTGTATGGATTTGGATTTTTTTGAGACTGCGAATATATGACCGCAAGTTGATGATTGTATTACTGATGGTTTTGGGTATATCAAGCGCTTTTGTTTTTTTGCAATAGGCCAAATAAGGACTTGAAAAAGGAATAATCGTATTTTTAAAGTTTTCGCTGAAAAAGGAAGGTATTTCTCTCCCGGTAGCAGTACCAACTAAAGCGCCTGCTACAGTGTGGCCATTGTTTTCTAATATCTCGGTCAATGCAATAGCCTGGGTCAGGTGACCACGTCCTTCTCCTTGTATAATCAACAAAAACCTCATAGAGCGGCTGCTATTCTTGGTAAAACAAATCTTTCGTCTTTACTCATTTCAGTTTCTTCCTCCTCTGGTTCTTCTTCTACCGGGCAATCGCTCACCGAATAGTATACCAGACTCCAGTTTCCTTCAAAATCTTCTACCAAAGCCGACATGGTTTCTACCCAGTCGCCTGAGTTCAAGTACATTATCCCATCTATTTCTCTGATAGCAGGCTGATGGATATGGCCACAGATGATACCATCGCAGTTTTTCGCTTTGGCCAGTTCAGCCAGTTTCTCTTCAAAATCGGTCACATAATTAACGGCTAGCTTAACGGCCTGCTTAATCTGCTGCGAAAGCGAGTAGTAAGGTAAGCCTCTCCACTCACGGTATTTATTATAATTTTTATTAAGCCAGAGTAAGAATGTATAACCCAAGTCGCCTAAATGCGCCAGCCATTTCATATTGGTTGTAACACTATCAAAAACATCGCCGTGTGTTACATAGAAGCGTTTATCTCCCGATTTCAGGATATAATCTCTACGTATCTGGAATTGTCTGCCGATGACTAACGGGAGAATCTGGTCGAGAAAATCATCATGATTACCACGCAGATAAATAACCTTGGTATCATGTTTGTCCATCTTTTTTAGCACAACTCTGAAAAACGCAGTATGTTTTTTCTTCCAGTTACCGTATTTTTTTAGTTGCCAGCCATCAATAATATCTCCGTTAAGGATAAGCCGTTCACAGCGGTATTGTTTGAGAAATTCAGTTACTTCTTTCGCTTTACAGCCACTTGTTCCTAAGTGAAGGTCTGAAAGCACAATTGTCCGAAAATGTTTGCCTTTGTTCATACCTACAAATTTCCGTAACAATTGTAAATTGTTGATTAAGAGGATATTACCAAAATGTAAAGAAAAAATAAAGCAGAAGAAAAATTCCTCTGCTAATCTTCAATCAATTAACCTAAACAAACTATATAACGTATGTGTATACATTTCTTACGCAACTAATTTCATCTCTTTGATAGAGATTTCATCTTCGTAGGATTCGTCAAATTCATCACCCTCAAATGCTTCTTCATAAAATTCATCGTCTGAATCCTCATAGATGCGTTCCTCACTGAAACCATCCACTATTCTGGTGGTGTATTTCCAGTGAAACTGATTTAACTGATATGGTATTTTCTTCATATTCTTTCCATTTTGATGCCACAAAGGTCGTGTTAAGATTTAAACATACTATTGCCCTAATGTTAAGAAACTGCTAACACCACGCTTTTTAATGCCCTAAAAATGAATAAAATAAGAAGCGAACAGGTTTTAAGGTAACCAAACTTTATTTTTTCTTAATATTCAGATAAACTCTATTTAATCTTAAAGCAGGTTATTTGTAATAAAAATCTCATTTGCCATGGTTATTCTGCGCCAGACATATTTTCAGAATTTTTTATCTGTTTTCGTTTTTATGCTAATCATTTGTTATTATGCCTTTAATGGGGTTCCGGAAGAGGGTTTCGAAAGGCAAAGCTATTCGGTAGAGAAAGCTACGGAGTATGAAAACAGCGTTGAGTTTGAAAAAAACGCCAGCCAGCTAAGAGCAGCAATCTTGATGGACGCCGACGTGGTGCAGGTAAATGGCCTATTATATCAGTTAGAAGTGGCAGTAGCAAATCTAAGTTCTGAGCAGGAAGCCAAAACCCAGATTAAGAATATTTATGACTTATTAATGAAAGATAATAAAAAAGCGGCAATCAAAAGTATCAACCAGTTGCGTACCTATTTGTTGAAGAAATCGAAGGTTGTTGCTTAAATACTCCGACTAGATATTATAAAAGGAGACCTTTTGAGCAAAAGGTCTCCTTTTTAGTCAAATGTTTATTGAGCAGATAGAATATTAAGAGGCAAGCCTTTGCCTATACCGGTGTTCGACAGGCGGATAACCGAGGTATTATAAGTGGCCAGAACAACTATCGTATTACCTGATATGGTAGAATTAGCTACATTGACCTGCGCTCTATTCTGTGCATATACCCCAACATTTACTCCAATGATATTTACCTGATTCAGCAATATTTTTACTGTATCATAAGCGGTGTTTACCTGTGTATGCCATGTATGGTTGATGGTGAGACCAATATGGTCGTTTCTCTCAATGTTATTAGTGCTTTTCCCAGATGTGCTACCCTTATACCAAGGCTGTTTGGAGACATACCATTAATATTATAGTTCTCAATATTCAGTTGCCCACCTATTGTAATCATGAATTTATCGACAAACAAGCTTATCGAACGATTTCAAGATGAATAGTATAAAGGTAGAGTATCTTGTTTTGTGTGGTATTGTCTATAATTATTTCCAGTTAATCTATGATTTTTCTCCTTTTGGCACCAAAAAATAAAATATCTCAAATAGGGATAAAATTATGATTATCATTACCTATATTGTGACGCGAAAGCTAAAAAAGAGACTAACACAACACTATAAGAAATTTATTGGAAATGCAAATAATCATCACAGGAGTAGCTGGATTTATAGGGTCTAATCTTGCCGCACGCTTGCTTAATGCCGGAGATACTGTTATTGGTATAGATAATTTCAGCTATGGAAACCCGGAGAATATCAGAGGTTTTTTGACGCACAAAAATTTTACGTTCATAGAGGGTGATCTTTTGTCGGAATCAGTATACGATCAGCTACAAGGAGAAGTCATTATTCACCTGGCTTCGCAAAAAATTCCACGCTACAGCAGTGCGCTCAAAACATTAGAAGACAATTCGAAAATGCTTCGTCTTATCATAGAAAAATGTAAAAGAGAAAACCTGCGTTTGCTATTTGCTTCTACTTCAGATATTTATGGGAAGAACCCTAACCCGCCATTTCACGAAGAATCAAATTGTGTGCTAGGGCCACCCACCGTAAGACGCTGGGCTTATGCCTTGTCAAAAATGTATGGAGAGCAATTGATTCTGGCCAATCATCAGGATTTTAATCTACAGTTTACTATTTTTCGCTTTTTTGGGTCTTACGGCCCCAATCAGAATACAACCTGGTGGGGTGGGCCTCAATCTATTTTTATTCAGAATATCCTCGAAGACAAGGCACTGGAAATTCATGGGGATGGATTACAAACAAGAACTTTTACTTATGTAGAAGATACGGTTGAAGGAATCTTTTATTGTTTGAAAGATACACGTGCCCACAATGATATTTTTAATATTGCCGGAAATCCTGAAGAAGAGATTTCTATATCTAACCTCGCGCAGAAAATCTGGTACCTCATGAAAGGAGCAGATACTACCCCCGATATTAGTTTTATACCTTATGCAACCTTCGGGAATTACGAAGATGTAAAAAAACGTGTGCCTTCTATCGACAAGATTATGAACCTTGGTTACAGGCCACAATGGACACTAAACGAGGGCCTGCAAAAGACAATTGAGTGGCAGATAGAACGAAACAAAATCAGTTAAAAAGGTATTCGCGTTCCTTCATCTGTAACGGACATTGAGTGGCTTTGTCAAAATCAGTTAAACATAAAATCCTATAAATCAAAAAGCAGCAGCAACCACTTGATTACTACTGCTTAAAATGTACCTTTAATTTTAATAAATCGTGTATCGCATTTTCAGGACCAGACAATTAATTATTGAGATAAACTAACTGAACTAGGTGACGCACTTGTGGTGTTAGCAATTATCTGGTTGTTACCAAATGAAATGACTTTCCCAGATCCGGTATTGATACCTGTTGCATTATTCATAATGCTTGTATTAGAAAGGCGGATGATTGAACCTGCTGCTTCGGGAGAAATCGCTATAATACTATTAGAGATATACGAATTTACCACGTTAATCTCAGCAGCGGTCTTAGATATAACAGCAGTTCCTATATTCTGCATGTGCACATTATCAATAAAAGCAACTACTTTGTCAGTAACTACGGCTGTGCTACATTTAACACTTATACCATTCATATTAGCTGGCCCTGAAATAGTAGTATTTTTAACAGTAAGTACCCCACTACCAGGAGTAGCGTAGTCTACCAGAATGGCATTACCATTACTACCACTTGGTGCTGAAATTCCATTAATAGTACAATTGTCAATATGAACATTTGAGGGAACCGTAATTTTTATCCCATTTGTACCTGTCCCTATACCATTAATAGATAGATTTCTGAGTGTCACAGTCATGTCAGCTGTACTAGCAATAACTATAGCATTAACTAAAGGTGAGAGGATATGTCCCAGTGTCCCCTTTCCATCAATTGTTATTGATTTTGTTATTGTTACGGCACCGAATCCTCCCGGATCTAACACATTTATTTCACCACCTACCGCAGTTTTGGAAATAGCTCCGGCAAATGTTTTACAGGGAGCAGTACGGCTACAAGGATTAGCATCATCACCCACACCCGAAACCCATGTGCGGTTAGCCTGTGCCAGGGTCTTTTCTGAGAGTACAAAAGAGACCAGAAGCACCATTAATAAAACGGATATTTTTTTCATAAGAAATGTCTTTTAGAGTTTGAAATATTAGAATCTTCTGATAGGCCGTACTCTGTAAGTAGTACTTTTCGCATTTGTGCCTGAGCTACCGGTATTAAAATTGAAATAAAAAGCAGTCATTGAAACCTCACCATAAGGAGCAGCCACTTCTGTAGAACTCCAGTAAGTGTTCGTAACAGCACCCATACCAATATTGGCTCTTTGATTATACATCAACTGAAGTTCTAATTTTGATGGAAGATACCAATCTCCATAATTACCACCATCGTGTTGGGCAGCACCCAAGGCAGCAGAAATTCCGTTCCCCTGCACCTCATTAATGCGTTGCGTATTGTATTCTCCTCCATAAATACCAGACCTCACGGCGTTGGTATTCATATTACTGCCAGCTATCCATGCTACCAAAGCGCTTGCATTGTAGTCGGCAGTAGCCACTACCAGGCCGTGTTGACCTGTATCATCCACATAAAATATCTTGCCTCCTTGAGCACTCTGGCCTATAG
>CBIHRH010000272.1:0-6963 GCA_966212365.1 uncultured Emticicia sp.
GCCATCAGGCTTGACCCTGAATTTTATCAGAATGGTTATATCTATACTTTTTCTGAAACATCTCCGGATGAATATAAAATCGGGCGTATGCAACTGGTAGGAGATACCACCATTACGATGACAGATTTTACCAGCCAATCTACCAATCCTCTGGTAAAAAATGCGGTATATGATTTTGAAAGATATAGTAAAAATCCCTACCGATTGCCTAAGTATTTCGACAAGAAATCTTTCAGGTATGTCAATGAGCAAGGCATGATTCTGGAAACACCGGATGAGGATGGGAATGTGAAGAATATAGAGCCTTTTCTGACGGATATGAAATTCAACTTTATCAAAGACCTATCCTTCGGCGCTGATGGCGGACTGTATTTTTTAGAAGATAATCAGCTAAAGAAAATAGATTATTCAGAAGTTAACCGCAAACCCATAGCTATTGCCTCGGCGGATATTTTAACAGGAAATGTACCTTTGAAAGTAAAATTCTCATCTGATGGCTCAATTGATTTTGATAAGAATGATAAAATCAGTTTTGAATGGAATTTTGATGGAGTCAACCAGTCAACAGAGCCTAACCCTGAGTTTATATTTACAAAACCCGGGCCTTATGAGGTGAAACTGAAAGTTAGTGATGCCAATGGAGAAACAGCAGAAACTATAGTGAAAATTCAGGCGAATAAAGCGCCAGTAAAAGGCAGAAAAAAATAATCACCCTCCCCCGCAGAAGAAAGGGTGATGAATGGTTCACGGCTATTTAGTTGGAATTTCAATGATAAAAGTTGTATTGGGTATCACGCCTTCGGTGCGGCAATTCAATTTTTCACCGACGTTTTTCACCAGCAAGTGAATTTTCATAGTTGCATAATCACTTTGTTTCTGAATTAAATCTTCAATCTGTCTGAACACAAATAAAGGCTTTACCTGTATGGTTTCAGTATTCAAGTTGGTTTCTATCTCCTGAAAAAACTCCATACGCTCGCCTAATCGTTTTTTCTCCAGTTCCAGAAATAAAATAACGGTCTCTATTTCCTGTGCCAAAGAAATATTCTTTTGTTTGGAATTAACAGAGATTGATCTGAGTAAATTACTGAACTCTGTCAGGTATTGGGCAGCTTCCATCGGGCTATGCACCAATATATACTGCTTAATCGAATTCAGGTTACTGTATAAAAACTGAGGATTACCCATAACATTCTCTAATTCCTGTATTTTAGCCACAATGTGCGACTCTCGTTTTTGTTTCAGATAAGTTGTCAGACTCCACAAAAAACTGATTAGCAATAACAGACCCATTGCCACATACATAAACACATTCATTATCACTAATAAAAGAGTGGGATAAAAAAAAATCATAGCGATGGTTGTTTCGGCTTTTACAAATCTATTCAAACCACAAGGCGGTGTAAAGGGACATTTAGTATTTGGGGGATTTTATACTATATCTGGTAGTTTTCGGCGGGTATTTGGGGGTGGGGTGATTTGGAGGAAGTAGGTAATTTGAAAATAGAAATATTGATGATAAGAACTTCTTATTTCCTATCATATTCAATAAGATTACATTACTACGTTTCTAGGGAGTAACTACAAACTATTGGTTTTATCTTTTTCTTTCAGAAGCTTTGATTTGAATATGCGATATTTTAATTGCAGAAAGGCAGTAGGAACATAAAATAGAGTAGAAATTGTTCGCGAGACAGGTTTGAAAGGATACATAAACCCACCTTCTATACCCAGCCTTTTCCATTGGTAGGCAGTTTTTGCAGTTAGACCGTAAGTATTATCATAAACATTTAATGATCTTACATCTAAGCCACTAGGTAGAATAGGAAGATTGAATCCTTGAAATAGCTTGTGATTTTGATAGGCACCTAAAGATACAGTCCAATGACTTTTAAGATAATAATCATAATAAAGACTGGTATTTAGTGTTTCGTAAACAGTTAAAGCGGGGTCAAAAGCTATGTTACCGTTTGGGTCTTGATATTGATGCTGAATGATTCGTATAAGCTTTAATTGAAGATTCAAATTGAAATTTTTATTGTTGCTATATTCAGCATATAAGCCCAAAGTTATTCTTGGTTTTAGGGTTGTATTTTTATTCGAGTTAATTTGATAACTATTTCGATATCGCTCCATAAACTCATAGTTTTGAGAAAAACCAACCATTATACCTGCGGAAAATTTGGGAGTAACTCTAAATTGAGAAGTCCCTTTAAAATAAATTAAGTGTAATAAAAAAATAAAGAGAATTTTTTTTGTCATGCCAAATTTATGCTATCAAATACGATACAGTTTAAAATATGATTTGTATAAACTGTATCGTACGTAAAATTAATTAATTTAAATACAAGTTGCAGTTATACCAGGAGAACCCACACCTTGAGAGTAATAATAAGTAGTTCCGTTATAATTAAAATCAAAACCTATATGACTAAAAGGTTTAGGGTAAAAAAGAAAATACATTGGATCGCCAGTATAATCAATTACACTATAATTATTTGAATAAGAGTAGTTGGCAATAGAAACTTTTGTTTGAGTTCCACTATTTCCTACAGCAGTACATGACCAGTTGGAGCCTAAACTGTTGTTTGTAGAATATATATACCAACTCCCAAAAACTTTTTTAAGAGGTGTACCTCTTGAATAAGGTGTTATCATATAGTTACCACTTCCTAAGTCATCTTCTAACATGGAAATTTCTAAAAATATTTCTCTATCACCACCACCACAGTGACAGTAACCGGGATATTGAATGAAATCACCATTGCTCTTTGTGGCAGTAAAAGATAAACAAGTATAAGCGGGTCTTCCATTTTTTTGAGTCGCTTCTACTTTATTTATATATTTATAAGTTTTAACCAAGTTAGAACTTTTGGATGTATTAAGTAAATTTTCATCACCATTCTCAATATTCGTTATTTCATCACCTTTATAACGACGGAGACTTTTGCCTAGATAAACTATCCCTTTTCTATTAGTCAGGGCAGCAGAAATAGCGTCCGTATTAATGAAACTTGTAATACTGTCATTGACAAATATAATATAACTATATTCCTTTAATAAAGCATAAAGTTCTTCTTTAGTTTTGACTTTTTCAGTTTTTACTACAAATTCATGTTGTATTTCGAGTAAAGATTTAAGTCCCATAGCTTTGCTAGCTTCTACCCTTTCTTCTGGCTTCATTTTACTGAACTTTTGCCAAATTTTAAAATAGGTTTCTGCATTTTTAAAATGTAAGGTTCCTTCTCTTAATTCGTATTCTCCCGATATTGATTCGTCTTCAATATACTTTGGGCTTTCTACATTTACTCTGTCTTTTGAAAGGACATTTTGTAAGGATGTTTCCTTAATAGGCAATAATTGCTCGTTTTTTTCATCACAGGCAAATAAGCAAGAAGATAAGAGTAACGTCACACCAAGAAGCCTCAGCAAAGATTTTTTTAATGTTTTTTTCATTTTGTGTAAATTTTATAGTAAATAAATGTAATTAGATATTATTGCTATAGTTATACATATACCAAATACCTATAAACAAAATTATCCTATTTACTACACTTGCACAATAAGTGAAAACACTGAAATTTACTTTGATTTGAGTGATTTCACTTATCAAAAACAGGCAGCGTGGCACTATAAAATTGCGAAGCTATTTGTCTTAACTCTCTTGCACCAGCCAAATCTAATTTTTTGATGATATTATTTTTATGAGACTCAACTGTTTTTTCACTAATAAAAAGCAGTTCAGCAATTCTTTTGATTGAATGATTATAACTTAATAAGCGCAAGACTTCATTTTCTCTATGGCTCAATTGATTTAGTATTGTACTCTGCTTATCAAAAACAGGACTCTGAATTTTTTTTATGAGTATAGGAGAGATATATCTCTCTCCTTTGATGAGGCATTGAATGCAGTTTATTAAAGATTCAGTAGAGGTATCTTTTAAATAATACGCATCAGCATTGGTAAATATGGCATTAATAATAGATATATTGTCTAATTCGGATAGACAAAAAATACACTTAGTAGATAGATGAAGAATAGATTTAATTTTGCGAATTAACTCTATTCCTACTGTTCCCTCTAAAACTACAAAATCTGGTTTCGTGTTAATTATTTTCTGAAAGATAGACTTTTCATTCTCAATACTTAAAGAAATACAGAGCCCATATTTAGAAGAATCACTTAATAAAGCGAATGTATCCTTATAATTTTGAGTAGCAAATAGTATAGAAATTTCGTGTAATGGATTCATTATTTTAGTCATGTGCAAAGATGTTTATAACAAAAATAATGAAGTTTTTTGATAATAGGAAACCTTATTAATTTAAAATTTATTCCGTCAATATCTCCAGATTTTTAATCTTAGTCGGAAACCAAACCCGCATCTCTCCCTGCCCTCGATTCGAACGGGCATAGTATGGGATAAGCACCAACGGCTGAGTTGTGGTATTAACCGAAGAATCATCCAGAATATTAATAGCATTGGCTGTACCTTTTAAGGTCATTACGCCATTGAGCAGATTAGGTTGAAAACTCGTCTGAAACTGCTGTTTTTCGGGTACAATCAGGTTAGAAGTATGCCCGTTATTATCAGCAAATTCGGCGCAGTAGACGATTGGGCCGTATTCAATGGCAATTTTGCCGATGTCGTCTTTTACTTTGGCATTAGCAACTGTCTGGCGTACTTCCATTGGTAAATCTACTTCTATCACATCGCCTTTTTTCCATAGTCGGTCAATGGCTATATAGCCATTATCCAATTTCAATTCCAATGGCTGACCGTTTACTTTTACTGAAACCTCTTTCACCCAAGTGCCTTTATAAGCATATAAATCTGTTGGGAATGCCTGATTTTTTGCCCAACCCGGAATACGGACATACATGGCATACTGCAAACCTTTCTTGTTCTGTGGCTCTACACTGATTTTGATATTGCCCTCCCACGGATAATTGGTCGTTTGGGTAATAGCTACGTTTTCTTTAGGGGTAACCTCTAATGTAGAAGTATTGCTCACAAATAGATTGACATATACCCGATTATCTTTTTGTGCATAGATATAGCCCGGAATAGATGGCATAAAACGACAGATATTAGTCGGGCAACACGAACAGGTAAACCAGGGAGAACGTTTATTCTCTCCGGTCAGTTTGCCATTTTTAACAGTATATTCCATTGGGTTTTCGTAATTGAACGTCTTGCCATCAAGTCCGATGCCGCTGATTAAACCATTATAAAGCGTTCGTTCAAGTATATCGATATACTTGGCATCTCCATACATCATAAACATCCGGTGATTCCAGTAAACACTGGCGATTGCCGCACAGGTTTCGCAGTAGGCACTATGGTTTGATAATTCATAATCCGGGCCAAAGCCTTCCCAATTACCTGCTTGTCCGAGTCCACCTGTAATATAGGTTTTCTTGGTAAAGGCATTGTCCCATATCTTAGTAATGGCATTCAGGTAATCAAGATTATTGGTCAATGAGGCTACGTCGGCCATACCTGCGTAGAGATAACCTGCTCTTACCGAATGGCCTACAGCCTCAGTCTGTTGTACAACCGGAATATTATCCTGCCAGTAGGCACCTGTTTGCCAGACTGTTGCTTCTTTATCCCCTGTCTTCTTTTCGTACATTCGTTTTCCACGGCAATCAATAAAGAATTTAGAGAGGTCAAGGTATTCTTTCTTACCTGTGATTCTATACAATTTCACCAATCCGATTTCGATAACCTGATGTCCCTGGCGCAACTGCTTTTTTACCTGGCCCGAAAACTGTTAATAGGTGGTCGGCATTCTTAGTGGCAATATTGAGCATATTCTTCTTGCCAGTAGCCAGATAATGTGCCGAAGCTGCTTCGTAGAAATGCCCCATATTGTATAATTCATGGCTTAGCTCATGCTCTTTTTCATACCGTTCTTTACCAATCCAGGGGTGAGAAGTATCACCCATAGTTCGGGTAGTATATAAATAACCATCAGGCTCTTGCGCTTTGCCGATGAGGGTAATCAGCGAATCAAGATAAGTATCCAATTTCGCATCATATTTCACATGGAGTGAATAGGCTGCACCTTCGATTATTTTATAAATATCTGAATCATCAAATGGGTAGGTAGTGCAAAGTTTTCCTGTATGCGCTACAGCCTGTTCAAAGTTTTTGATGCGACCGGTTTCTTTTGATTTCTGAAACGACCACGGAATAGTAACTGTGCGGTTGATCTCCAGTTTGGGCAACCAGAAATTATCATTCAGTTTTACTTTTGTAAAAGGCACGCCGCTATAGGGATAATCCTTCTGGAATTGTGCAAAAGATAATAAAGTAATGAAACTAAAAACGAGGGCAATAATGGCGCGTTTCATGGGATATACTATAGTTTAGAATAGGTGAGTTTGGGTTTACTTATAAATCTGTACTGTTCAGTTTTACTATCTCTTTCGTTTTGATGGCATTGTCTAAAGTTATCCATCCATGAAAATCTTTTCCTACCAAAAACTCAGCATAGCATACTTTATTAAGACCTTCCGTTATGGTATAAGTTTCATTGATTAGTACCAGTCTGTTTGACCAATCAACACTCAATCTGAATTTTTCCAATTCGCGTATTCCTTCGAAAACTCCAAATCGTCTGTATATAAAAGAGAATTTTTGATTCGCATTTGAGGGTTGGCCGATAGTAATGGTATCTCCTTTAGCGAAATTTACACCTGAAATTGTGCAAGCCGGGACTTTTACTTTCTCGTATTTTTTTTCTGCGCTTTTTTCAGAGTCCTGTCCGATAGCTGTTGCTGCACTAAAGGCTAGCAATAAAAATAACAATGCTGTTTTCATAGTTGTTGTAGATAGTTTTAATCGTTTTCAAGGTCGAATTCCTAAGGGGAATCGAACCTATTTTTAATCTATACATCGGTAGTGCATTTAGGATTTACTCATCTAAACTTTGGAGTGTATCAGCGACTGAAGT
>CBIHRH010000273.1:0-6949 GCA_966212365.1 uncultured Emticicia sp.
TTCTTATGTATATCTCATTTATGGCATGTATCATTGCTTTAATATCGTAAGTGGCGACAAATGCGTAGGAGAAGCCGTATTAGTAAGAGCGCTGGAGCCTGTTGAGGGCATAGAATTGATGCAAAAAAGGCGTGGCACTACACAATTGAAAAACCTTTGCAGCGGCCCAGCCAAATTAGTAAAGGCTATGGGTATTACTTCTGAGTTTAACTTTTTGCCAGTCTAAGTTTTACTGCATTCCACCCAAAGATGAAAATTTTGAGATTGTTACGACTACCCGCATCGGTATTACCCAGGGAGCAGATTTATTGTATAGGTTTTATATTAAGGGGAATAAGTTTGTGAGTAAATTGGAGAACAAGACGCTAGGCCTATTCTCCTAAAATAGTAGAGACAAGGCAATGCGGGAACGCCTAGTCCTTGTCTCATTTCATACGAATTATGATATGTCTTTTTTGAATCGGTCTTCTCATAACCACTAGACAGGGCATTGCCCAGTCTTCTACAAGCTTTGATATTATTCTGCTATAACCAATCCGGATTTGGGTGATTTAATGGTATATTTTAATGAAACTTTATATTCTCTGGCGGGAGCAAGATTGACTTTCCATTTGACTGTACCTGTTTCAGTATCGATTTCTGATTCCGGTGCTTCTTTATCTTCTATACTTACTTCTTTAGTACTCGAGGTTGGAAACTGATCTTCTATAAGTAAATTAATCGCTTCATTCTTAGTATTGCGTGCTACAATCTCATAAGAAAACTGTTCACTTTTATTAGAGCCAATAAACTGTTTTTTCTGATAGCTTTTCACTTTTGTACGGCTTACCATCACGTTTTTATCTCTACCAAACGATAAACTTAAGGAGTCTTTATTGAAAAGATTCAATTTTGATTTTCCTAAAAAGGTATTGTCAATAAAGAGATTTGCCTCTCCTGGTAATAGTTTGTATTTCTCCCAACCAATTATATGGGCGTATAAGAAAACATCAGTATCGATTTTAGGAATACAGAAATGCTCAAAATTAGCCGGAATACTTTCTTCTTTGATTTCGGCAGTATATACCTTGCCATCTGATGGAATAGTATAAGGAATCAGAATATCAAATGACTGGCTAGTGGGAGAATCTCTTTCTGAAATATCTAAGGGGATTTTATAATCCTTATCATTCCCGATAGCTACTCCAGATGCTCTTCCCATTAAGGTTTGTTCTACACTATAACCGGTCACAACTACTTCATTTAATGCCTTTACATCATAATCTAAAACTGCATCAATCCTGTTAGAATTAATGGTTTTTTCTAAAGACTGGTAACCAATTGCTGAAAAAACTAAGGTAGATTGTTTATTATAGAACGTAGGTGGGACAGTTAGTCTATAATTACCCTTCGTATCAGATGAAACACCAAGACTTGTTCCTTTCAGAATAACTGAGACCCCGGGTATTCCTTCTTTATTAGATTTTTCTGTTACACGTCCCCATACTTCTGATTGGTTGGCATTTATACCTTGATTTTCTTCTTCTGCTATATTATTATAATATTCATTATAATCATTTTTCTCGCCAACCACCCATTTCTTTAGCACAGGCGCAGTACCGCTTTTGAAGGGATTAGCTGTTGAGAGGGTTAATTTTACCTCTTTCCAGTCTTCACCCGAATATTGAAAAATATTGGCTTTATAAGCGAGGTTTATGGGTTGATTCAGTTTTTCGATTCTGAAATCATAAGTTGGTGTCCAACCTGCATTCTTTACAAAATAAGAGATTGAAATGTGAGCATTATTGACCATTTCTTTTGCCAAAACTGTAACAACTACTTCTGACATCTGCACATCTTTTTTTGTATTGATTTCTATGATTTGTTGATTCAGTTTTTTAACATCGCCCTCCAACTTCTGGATATTTTTTTCATATTCTAACTTCTTCAGCAATACTTCCTGCATGCGTTGGCGTTGAAACTCTACGCTTTCTTTTAAGTCTGCCACTTTTATACCTGTCTGTTGACCGCCCACAATCTGATTTTTGAGAAGCATGTCTTCTTCGCGTTTGAAAATGAGCAGATAGTTTTGTTCTAACTTTATCTTGTCGTCAATTGCCTTTTTCTGAGCTTCAATTTTTGTAATTTCATCTTGATGAGCTTTATCTATAAGACTTCCCAACTGATGATTTACTGATAGAATCGTGAATTTACTTTCACTCTTTACCTGAATACTTTGCTTGCTGATTTGTGGAGAAATTCCTTTAAAAACTAACTCAGTTTTACCAATAGGCAGAGAAACGTGAGCTGAACGGGTGACTTGTGCACCATTCAGGAAAACAGTTGCATTTTCGACTTTTGATTGAATAATGGTTGATTGTGCCCATATCGATTGTGTAATCAAACAGAGTAGGAAGATTTTTTTCATAAGATTTTTTTTTCTGTTTGATGCATAATGTCAAATTATTCCATAAAATTCGGTGAACTTTTTTTGTGCAGGATTTAAGTTTAGTCCAGTAATTTCTATATTTGTGCTATTCAGACATTTATGTTTTCTGTGATTAAACTTCTCAAAATATGCGTAGCATTTTATTCTTCACTCTAGTCCTTATTTTTCATTTAACTTCTTTTGCTCAGGAAATCAGCTATCAGGTTCCTGATGATTATAAGAATGACATAAGCACAGTGGATTACAAAAGACTGGTAGACCTGTCTGTATCTGTAGTATCTCAGAAATATAAGATAGACTACGTAAAGGATGGCACAATTACATTGAAGAAAGGACAGAATTTAGGGGGACTAAACCTTCATAATCTTATTTTACGCTGTGTAGAGACAAGAAATAAATCAGCATGGCAAAAAGTAATTCAAGACCACTTTAAGAATCTTTTTGCTGATATAGATGCGCAGCAAAAGATAAATCCTAATGACTTTGAATCTATCAAACAATATTTGAGTATCAGGATTTATCCTGCCGAAATGATTGATAGTAATGGGGGCTCATCGCTTTTTGTTTATAAAACTGATTTGGGAGAAACCTATACATTATTGATGCTTGATTTGCCCAATTCATTTATTCCGGTTGAGAAAAAAATAGCTGATTTATGGCAGAAAAACGACGCAGAACTATTTAAAATAGCAACGGCCAATATTAATAAGCAACCAGTTAATAAACAAACTAAGGTTTTTCCGTTTGAAGGAAATAAAATTGAGGTGAGTTTTATAGAAAATGATAATTATGCTGCAAGCTATGTATTAGACTTATCGAATAATTCTCCTGAATTTGTCGGAGAGTGGGGGACCGTTGTGTCAATCCCTAATAAAGGAATTGCGAATTTCTGTAAGATAAGCAAAGATAAACCGCTTGATTTTGTGAAGTTTATCCAGATGATTAAGCCTGTAACTGAAAGATTCTATGCCCAGCATCAACAACCCGTTTCTGATCAGTTTTTCTGGTATTATAAAGGAACCTTTACGAAAATAACGGTAATGGAGGATGGAAAAGGGAATATAAATGTAGTTACTCCACTTGGGTTGTCAGAATTGCTTGCATCTAAGAAATAAGAGTTTAGATTTTTCATATAAAAAAAATAGCCAGGGACTTAATGCTTCTGCATACCCCAGGCTATTTGTAAATATTTTATAATGCCTGATTATCTTTGAAAGGATTAAAAAAACGTTTTACAAACGTTCCATCACTTTCTTCACCATTACCTTTTTCCATTCGGTAAAGTCTCCTGCTAAGATATGCTCACGGGCCTGGCCGACCAGCCATAAATAAAAAGTAAGATTATGAACACTGGCAATCTGAGCAGCCAGAATTTCATCACATTTTACCAGATGGCGTAAGTAAGCTTTACTATAAAATGTGCTGGTATATCCACCTAAATTTTCATCAATCGGGCTATAATCATCTTTCCATTTCTCATTTCTGATATTGATGATGCCTTGTGTAGTAAACAACATGCCATTACGGGCATTACGCGTCGGCATTACACAATCAAACATATCTATGCCTAAAGCAATACTTTCAAGAATATTCTCAGGTGTGCCCACACCCATCAGATAACGGGGCTTGTCTTGCGGCAGAATATCGTTTACATAATCAATGGTTTCATACATTTTTTCCGCGGGCTCACCAACGGCTAAGCCACCAATGGCATTGCCATCCCGGTTTTGCTCAGCAATAAACTCAGCTGATTGGATACGTAAATCTTTGTAAACACTCCCTTGTACAATCGGGAAAAGCGTTTGAGAATAGCCATATAATCCCTCGGAACTATCAAAACGGTCACAACAACGTTTGAGCCAGCGATGGGTCATTTCCATCGATTTTTTAGCATAACTATAGTCACAAGGGTAGGGGGCGCACTCATCAAATGCCATAATAATATCGGCACCAATTACCCGTTGAATGTCCATCACGCTTTCCGGGGTAAATAAGTGTCTTGACCCATCAATATGAGACTGGAATTTTACACCCTCTTCCGAAATCTTCCGGATATCTTTTAATGAAAAAACCTGATACCCACCCGAATCTGTCAGGATGGGACGATTCCAACCGTTGAATTTATGTAAACCACCTGCGCGCTCCAGAATATCCAGACCCGGACGCAGGTACAAATGGTAAGTATTACCCAGAATTATCTGGGCTTGAATATCGTTTTCTAATTCTCTCTGATGAACAGCTTTTACAGTTCCGGCCGTACCCACAGGCATAAAAATAGGCGTTAATATTTCGCCATGGTCAGTGGTTATTTTTCCGGCTCTTGCTTTAGAACCGTTATCAGTTTTTTGTAATTCATATTTCA
The DNA here is from genome assembly GCA_966212365.1 of uncultured Emticicia sp. GTDB lineage: Bacteria > Bacteroidota > Bacteroidia > Cytophagales > Spirosomataceae > Emticicia. Next base: position 4,791 of record CBIHRH010000273.1, read on the forward strand.
TGCTACAAAAATACGAAAGATTCAGATTATTTGCTGTTTTATCTAAGTCTGTAGTATGGCAGATTTTAATAGGATTATTGAAGAGATTTAAAGTTTGCTTGTTATCTTTGTCTTGATTCTATTCAAGCCCTCATGGAAAAATTAATTAAAGAATTTCTTCATGCCGAAAACATGTACCAGACACGTCGGCATTTTCTGAATACTTGTACCACTGGTTTAGGAGTAGCTGCTTTAAGCTCTTTGATGGGTGGCTGTTTCCCGAATAAATCTGGAGAAAACCAGGCAATGACCGACCCAACTTTACCTAAATCGCCACATTTTGCACCAAAGGTAAAACGGGTTATTTATATACATATGGCTGGTGCGCCTTCGCAATTAGAATTATTTGACTATAAGCCGGAACTACTGAAGTATGATGGACGAGACTGCCCGCAAGAGTTTTTAGAGGGCAAGAAGTTCGCTTTTATCAGAGGTGTACCTAAAATGTTAGGGCCATTGGCACAATTTAATCAGCACGGGCAATCAGGGGCATACATTTCAGACTTTATGCCTTATTTACCAGAAGTGGCTGATGAATTGACTTTTCTGAAAGCAATGTATACCGACCAGTTTAATCATGCGCCTGCGCAGTTATTGATGCATACGGGGAGTCCGCGTCTGGGACGTCCAAGTCTGGGTTCATGGGCTATGTATGGTTTAGGGACTGAAAATCAGAATCTACCGGGCTTTATCGTACTGGCATCTGGTGGAAGAAGCCCCGATGCAGGTAAAAGTGTGTGGGGAAATGGCTTTTTGCCATCTATTTATCAAGGAGTACAATGCAGAACGGGAGCAGACCCAGTACTCTATGTATCAGACCCTCATGGTATGAGCCGTGATATTCGCAAGCAAACCATTGAAGCTATTAACGAGATTAACAGACAACAATACGAAGAAGTACAAGACCCGGAAATATTAACTCGTATCTCTCAATACGAGATGGCATTCAGAATGCAGATGTCTGTACCTGAGGTAATGGATATCAGCAAAGAACCGGAATGGGTGCGCAATATGTATGGTGCAGAAGTAGGAGATGCTTCTTTTGCCAATAACTGTCTTTTAGCCAGACGATTGGTTGAAAACGGTGTACGATTTGTACAACTTTTCCATTGGGGTTGGGATGCACATGGCACCGACCAGAGATTATCATTAGATGGTGGCTTTAAAGATTTATGTCAGATAACTGACCGCGCTGTAACAGGTTTAATAAAAGACCTGAAAATGCGTGGATTGCTCGACGAAACACTGGTAGTTTGGGGTGGAGAATTTGGTAGAACACCTATGCAGGAAAAAAGTGATGGACAAACTTTACCATTTAAAGCACGAGATCACCATTTAGATGCCTTTACCGTATTTATGGCAGGCGGAGGCTTGAAAAAAGGCACGAGTTTGGGCGAAACAGACCCACTGGGCTATTATGGTGTAAAAGACCGCACGCATGTGCATGATTTGCAGGCAACCATTCTACATTTATTAGGTTTTGACCACGAAAAACTGACTTATTTCTTCCAGGGCCGCCCATTCCGATTGACGGATGTGGCAGGGAAAGTGATAAAGCCGATATTGAGCTAGGGGAATGGTGAATTAATGAATGACGAATTAGCGAATATGTAATTGTTTAATCACATCTCACACAATTCAATATAATGCCCATCAGGGTCAGTTAAGAATAATTGCTTGACTCCATCCGGGCGGAGTTTAATAGGCATGTAATCTGTTCCTGAATCTTTTATATATTTTTCTGCCTGCAAAATATCGGTTACTTCTAAACAAAAATGATTACCTCTGATGCCTGTTGAGGCAACATTTTCTTCTCTGCCAATGAGATGCAATTCGCGGTTAGCGCCTAAGCTAAACCATCTCACAGGATAATCAAAAGCAGGAATCGGGATTTCCTGCAGGTCAAGAACCCTGGCATAAAAATCTGCGCTGCGGTCTATATCACTTACCTGCAATGCTATGTGGTTGAACGCCTTGATAGATAGTTTATTATCCATAAAACAAAAGAAAATTCAAGAATAAATAACAAAAAATTAACCTCGCAAAGCTAAATAAATCTTGCGAATAGGGCTATCATTTTTGGTCGCCCTTTTGTTTTTTTGTAACTTGCAGCATGGAAA
>CBIHRH010000274.1:0-6918 GCA_966212365.1 uncultured Emticicia sp.
GAAATCGCTAATGCTTTTTTGAGTAATAAAGAAACAATTAATAAGCGGCTTTTCAGAGCCAAAGGAAAACTCAGGGCAGAGAAAGTAGCCATTGAGTTTCCGGCTGAAACAGAAATACAACCCAGATTAGAAGCAGTATTAAGAACGCTTTATTTGTTATTTAACGAGGGCTACTATTCAGAAACCCAGAATACTGTATTACGCAATGACCTTTGCCTGGAGGCCATGCGCTTAACCTATCTTCTGATTGAAAATGAATCGACTAATCTTCCTGAAGTGAAAGCTTTGTTATCGCTGATGTGTTTTCATGCCTCCAGATTTGAAGCCAGAAAAAATGCCAATGGTGAGATAGTTTTGTATCAGGACCAGGACGAAAATTTATGGAATAAAGAATTGATTGAAAAAGGTGGATATTATCTATATCAGGCATCTCAGGGCACTCAATTATCGAAGTATCATTTGGAAGCCAGTATTGCTTATTGGCATACTATTAAGGCTGATTCTCCAGAGAAATGGGAAAGCGTTCTGCAATTATATAATAAGCTATTGATAGTAGAATATTCACCCATCGCGGCATTGAACAGAACCTTTGCTTTATCAAAAGTCTATGGCAAAACAAGAGCCATTGCAGAAGCTGAAAAATTGAAACTGGTTGATAATCCTTATTATTTTACTTTATTGGGAGAGTTATATAAGGAGACTGATAAGAGTAAAGCCAAAGTACATTTTCAGAAAGCCTATGATTTGGCTAAGACAGTAGCGGATAAGCAGGTAATACAGAGACAGATTGAGGGATTATAAAAAACCGATTAAAAATCGGTGATACATCTAAAACAAAAATCCCCATTGCTTACGCAACGGGGATTCAGTCGAATAATATATTGTATTACATTTTCTCTACTTGTACATACCCTAGTTCTACAGGTGTGCTGCGACCGAAAATCTTTACGCTTACACTCAGTTTTTTCTTGTCTTCGTTGATTTCTTCTACTGTACCATCGAAACCACTGAAAGGCCCGTCGATTACTTTTACGTTTTCGCCCTTTGTGAAAGTCAATGTTGGAGAAATCACCTCGCCAATTACTTCTTCCTGTACTCCTAAAATACGATTAATTTCTGACTGACGGAGAGGTTCCGGAGTCATAGATGTACCATTGTTACGGCCCAGGAAACCGATAACACCCGGCATACTTTTAATCATGTGCAATACTTCCCCGTTGTTCAGGTCGGCATTGATTAGAATATATCCCGGAAAAAAGCTTTTCTCACGTACTCGTTTTTTACCGTTACGAACTTCTGTTATCTTTTCAGATGGAATTAAAATTGTAGGAACCAAATCACTTAATTTGCGACGAATGGCTTCATTCTCGATGTAGGATTTTATTTTTTTCTCCTGCCCCGAAACTGCTCTTACAACATACCAATTGATTTCGCTCATATCGTTAGCAAAAATTAAAGGTTTTAGACTGATTGGTAAAACAAACGGAGACCGTTCTCAATCAAAAAATCAATTACGCCTACAACCAAAGCAAAAATAATAGAGGCCACCAATACAAGCGTTGCGCTTGATTGTAGTTCACTCCACTTCGGCCACGTTACCTCTTTGGTTACTTCTTCCCAAGAGTTTTTGAAAAACTGTTGCATAAAATCTTATGTTCAAAAAAATACTTGCACGGGCACCAGGATTCGAACCCAGACCAAAGGTTTTGGAGACCCTCGTACTACCCTTATACTATGCCCGTGTATATTACCAAAATTCCTTTGGGGATGCAAATATAGACAGTTTTTCTATTCTTCACAAATCCCAGCGCAAAATAAACTAAATATTCTTGGTAATATATATAAATATTGCCGTGCCAAGCTTTATACTTTACTTAGCCTATTTTTACAATATGGTTCTTCTTGCCTTTACCTACAAGCAAATATTTGCCTTGTAAAAGCTGCAATTCAGCTAAAGCCTGTTTCTCGTCAGCAATCTTTACTTTATTGATGCTCACCCCATTACCTTGTATTGCTCTGCGTGCCTCCCCTTTTGAGGGATACACTTCATTGCGAGTAACTACAGAAATCAAATCCAGTACATTGGGGCAATTGTCCCACTCTTCTTTGCTGATTTCTGTTTGTGGTACACCGTCAAAAACACTGGTAAAAGTTTTTTCGTCAAGGCTCTGCAAAGTCTCTAAGGTACCTTTGCCAAACAAAATATCAGCCGCTTTTATGGCTAAATCATATTGTTCTTCACCGTGTACACGAATCGTCACATCTTTACCCAATGCCTTCTGTGCAATGCGTAAATGAGGTGCTTCGGCGTGTTGTTTTTCAATCTCTTCGATTTCAGCTTTTGAGTACAAGGTGAAGACTCTCAACAAACGAGGCACATCAGCATCATTCTGATTCAACCAGAATTGGTAGAACTCATATGGGGATGTCATATTAGCATCAAGCCATACATTACCCCCTTCTGATTTACCGAATTTTGTTCCATCCGCCTTAGTTACTAATGGGGTTGTTAAAGCAAATGCCTTAGAGCTGCCACTTTCTGTGTCGTTATCCTCTATTTCTGCCTTTGCTTCTTTTCTACGGATTAGCTCTGTTCCGGTAGTGATATTCCCCCATTGGTCAGAGCCTCCCATTTGCAGACGGATATTCTTATTTTTATATAACCAGTAAAAATCGTAGCCTTGTAATAGCTGATATGAGAATTCGGTGAAAGAAATACCAGTTTCCAGACGATTCTTTACAGAATCTTTCGACATCATATAATTCACGCTCAGGTATTTCCCCACTTCGCGCAAAAATTGTAAGAACCCGATTTCTTTAAACCAATCGTAGTTATTCACAATTTCAGCCGAGTTTTCACCACAATCAAAATCAAGGAACTTCGCTAATTGTTTGCGAATGCCCTCCTGATTTTCTCTTAGAGTGTCTTCAGATAAAAACTGACGTTCGGCAGCTTTGAAAGATGGGTCCCCAATCATACCGGTTGCCCCTCCTACCAGCGCAAAAGGTTTGTGCCCTGCCAACTGAAAATGTTTCAGTAACATAATTGTAGCCAGATTACCGATATGCAATGATTTAGCCGTCGGGTCGAAACCGATATAGGCTGCCGTCATTTCTTTGTTCAGTTGCTCTTCTGTACCGGGCATGGCATCGAATAACATTCCACGCCAGCGTAATTCTTCAATAAAATTCATACTCAACCGATTCGTCGGCACGCCCGTATCTCACGGGGAATATAGAATGGATATTTAATAAGTGTGCCACGCTTTGCAGGGCGTGGCACTAAGAGTATGTTTAAAATTTATTGTTCGACCTACAAAGCTATCTTTTTGAGTCATACTGCGTTATATTTTTTCGACGTAGCTCCTGGCTACGTCTGCAAAATATGCCCGCGCGGCGTCCGCTTGTCTGACTCAAAAATCTAAGCTTTTCGGCCAGAAAAACAAAATTTAAACATACTCTGATATTTTTGCAAACTTACAAACGATTCTTTATTTTTTCGTTAGTCTATTTATTTCTTTTTTGTGCTTTTGCCGTGTTTTTTCCACCAGTTATAATAATCGCTGAAATTATAAGTAGCTGAAATTTGCAACGTTCTGTTCTGGAAAGTCAACGGGATAGCCGCTCCACCCGTTGGAGTATAGCTCTTGATAGTTGTATTTGATAAACCATGCACATAGCGGATATTGATGCTGAATAAATGCGCCATGTCTAACATATCAATTCTTACTCCTCCTACTAAATTCAAATCGCTTGTAATATCAGGACCTTTGGCTGTATTGGCATTTATTGCATAACCATATTCAGGTCCTGCCACAATCGATATATTTTTAGCTACTTCATAACCAAATAGTAAAGGGACACTTACGTATCTGTAATAGTTTCTTAAAATAGTATTACCTGTTTCAGCAAAATTGGTCGTTGCTTTAAAGCTACCTCCTCTTACTTGATAATATAACTCTGGTTGTATGCTGAATTTATTGAAATTACGACGGTAGAATAAGCCTACATTAAAATCATTTCTATACTTCGGTGTGATGTTAGACGGATTGTCAATAATAGCCGTTTTTGATATACCTGTTCCTACTTTGAAGCCGTATTGGCTAAGTGGTCTTAGTTGGGCAGTAGACAAGAAACTAACAAAAAGAAGTAACGAGGTAAAACCCCAGAAAAAAGTATTTGGTGTATGCTTTTGACTAAATGATTGTTTCATCAGCGAGTATTTGTGATATTTTAGAATAGTGGTTTTTAACCATAACGAATTTCGAACAACAAAATTACGGAATCAAAAGCGAAGAATCACCATAACTCAGGAAACGAAAGTTATTTTCTAAGGCAAAATCGTAAATTCTTTTCCAATCTTCGCCTACTAATGCCGCTACGAGCAGGATTAAGGTAGAATCCGGCTGATGAAAATTAGTGATGATACCCTTGCAAATTCTGAATTGATAGCCGGGAAAGATAAAAATTTCAGTTTCGCCAATCAATTGTTCTATATTTCTGGCTTCCATATAGTCAAGAATCGCCTGTATAGATGCTTCTTCACTAATAGTTTCTGCTTGATTATACGGAAATAATTTTTCGATGAAAAAAGTCTCTTTCCCTTGCAATAATTTTACTCCAAACCAATATAGACTTTCCAGAGAACGCATTGATGTTGTACCAACCGGGATAACAAATTTCAACTTTCTGGCTAATTGTTCGATGAACGCTTTATCAAAAACAATCTGCTCGGAGTGCATCTGATGTTCGACAACATTCTGCACTTTAATCGGCTGAAAGGTACCTGCGCCTACGTGTAAGGTAATGAAATCGTAGTCGATGTCATGGTCTACCAAATCAAAGAGTACTTTCTCTGTAAAATGCAAGCCTGCTGTCGGGGCTGCTACTGCACCATCATTTTTGGAATAAACCGTCTGATAGGTTTCATAATCTTTCTCTTCGGTCTCTCTTTTCAGGTATGGAGGTAGCGGAATCTGTCCGAAGTATTTTACAATCTCGGCAAAGGTCAGTTGAGGATTATTCCAGGTAAACTGTACATAGTTTTTTTCACTGTCAACGAGTTCTGCCACTAATTCCAGATCATTGGTTGAATGAATGGTATGGGTGCCCACCAGTTTGCCTTTGAGCCGTTTCTTGTTGCCTATCATACAAGCCCAGGTACAGGTTTGGGTAGTTTCCATCACCTGTGAAATGATAGTTGATGGCTCAACGGGATTCAGCAGAAATATTTCTATAATTGCTCCGCTTAATTTCTGAAAAAAAAGCCGGGCTGGAATAACCTTTGTATTATTAAAAACCAGAAATGAATCCTGTGGCAGGTGTTTAATCAGATTATAAAATCTATCTTCACTGATTTCTGATTGTTTATAAACCAATAACTTAGATACATCCCGAGGTTCTACAGGAAACCGGGCTATGCGCTCATCGGGCAGATGATACGTATATTTTTCTAAATCCAGAGTTATCATAGGTAAAAAATCTTACTCCTCCGAAGCCGGACTGGTATAAAGCAATCTGATTGGTAAAAAGAAAAGTACGATGAGCAAAGCTACTGCCCCTCCTACTATTACCCAATCGTAATTAATATCCAATTTCTGGTCTTCAGTACGGTTGATTCGGTTTAAGGCTATAAGGAAGACCAGCATAAAGCTATTGATAACCGCAATTAAAGCATTAAACCAGGCTTCCAACAGATTTTTCAAGGCTTCAGGATTTTTTGCCCATGCACTATTGGCATTGAGTTGGGCGAAATTTATTTTCTGTACCTGTGTTCTTAATAAGTTTAATAAGAGGTTCAACCCTATAATTATGGCAAACGCAATATAAAAAACATCTTGTTTACTAATGAAATCATCCGGGCGGCCAGATGAAGTATGATGAATGGCCACATCGTCAGGGAAAATAAAATAACAAACAACTAAAGTAATAGCTAATGCAGGCATAGAAACCTTGCGCCAAAAACTAAAAAATATATGCGATATTGACATTAGAGGGTAATTTTCGGTTTATATGCTACCTTATAAACATCTATCAAAAACAAATAATCGTGTAGCGAGGGCGCAAAGTTACGTCAGAGAATTAGATTTTTCTCAAAAAATCTTAGTAAAGCGCTTGTTAAAAATTATAATTCGACCTGCGAAGGCATCTTCATTAGCAGATTTGTATATTTGGTAAATTTTTCCGGCCACCAGACTTCATGCGATTTTACCTGCTTTTTCTGATTATATTGATACAATCCTGTGGGTCCGATTCTCCCCCAAAAAAGATTACAAGAGCTTTTTATTATTGGAAATCTACTTTTCAATTAAGCCCTCAGGAACGACAACCCCTTGATACTTGCAGTATTAATAAACTATACATCAAAGCCTTTGATATAGACTGGAATTTTGCCTCCAATAAGCCTACCCTGAAAGCACCTCTAGTATTTCAGGATAGTTTACCTCAGAATTTATCGCTTGTCCCGGTAATATTTATTACTAACCAGACACTCAAACAAATATCAGATACTTATCTTGATGATTTTGCTGATTTCGTACAGAGCCAATTAAAAGTTATCTGGCAAGACAGACCCTATCAAGAAATTCAGTTTGATTGCGATTGGACCATCAGCACCAGGACAAAATACTTCAGGTTTCTTGATTTATATAGAAAACATTGCCAGAGCAAAACGCTCTCGGCTACTATCCGATTACATCAGATAAAGTTTGCGCATAAGACAGGCATTCCACCTGTTGACAGGGGTATGCTGATGTTTTATAATATGTCGGACTGGAAAAAGCCGCAGATTAAAAACTCAATTTACGACCTTGATGCGGCTTCTCAATATACTGCTACTCTCAGCAAATATCCGTTGGATTTAGATGTCGTTTTTCCGTTATTCAGATGGGCTGTTTTTTACAGGGGTAATCGGTTTAT